>CAIYNH010000734.1 GCA_903927495.1 uncultured beta proteobacterium | reverse complement strand
TGACAGCTTCAGTTACCTTTTTTTGAGGTTTGATGGTTTGCGCTTTCACTGTTGGCCTCCTGACAGGTTTTGCCTGTGGTTGTGTCTCTTTTGTGATCCACCCTGACGGACAGGCGTGGCATGCTTTAACCTGGGTTGGCTCACCTTAGCCACTGGTTTGGCTGGCGCCGGTGTCGGGCTTTCTTCGGCGCGCGAGTGTACAGGTTTGTTAGACCAAAAAACCATCAGTTGCAAAAGTGAGACAAACATCTGACATCAAGGTTCTATGTCCAGTGGCCAATCACACCAGACTTTGCTCCATTCCTTGCAAGAAAATATCTCTTGGCAAGTCAATTCCGATGAACACCATTTTGCTGCAACGGGTTTCGCCCTCTGCCCAGGCGGGCCCTAAGTCGCTGCCCATCAACTGGTGGACACCCTGAAATATCACTTTTCGTTCGGTTCCCTTCATGAACAAAACGCCTTTGTAACGGAGCATGCGTGGACCGTAAATATTCACCACCGCCCCCAGGAAATCTTCCAATTTGGCGGGATCAAAGGCACGGTCTGACCTAAATACAAAACTTTTTACATCATCGTCGTGCCGGTGGTGATGCCCGGTCTTGTGCGACGGGTGGTTGCATTGCTCGCCGTGCACATGGTCGTGATGATCGGGCGCATCTAGGGCCTCGTCTTTCAGAAAATCCGGGTCAATGTCGAGCTTGGTATTGAGGTTAAAACCGCGCAAATCAAAGACCTCGGACAACGCAACATCTCCAAAATGCACCGTTTTTTGCGGCGCACGCGGATTCATGTGCTTTAGTCGGTGCATCAGGTCCGCAGTTTCTTCAGCAGATACCAGATCAGTTTTGCTGATGAAAATTTGGTCAGCAAACCCCACCTGGCGGCGTGCTTCCTGGCGGTCGTCCAATTGCTGATTGGCATGTTTGGCATCCACCAGCGTCAGGATCGAGTCCAATAGATAACTCTCGGCAATCTCATCGTCCATGAAAAAAGTCTGCGCTACGGGTCCTGGGTCAGCCAAACCGGTGGTCTCGATCACGACCCGGTCAAAGTCGAGAGAGCCCTTGCGTTTTTTTTCCGCCAGCAGTTGCAAAGCCTCGCGCAAATCCTCGCGGATGGTGCAGCAGATGCAGCCGTTGCTCATCTGGATGATCTGCTCTTTTGAGTCAGTTACCAGAATGTCGTTGTCAATGTTCACTTCGCCAAACTCGTTTTCGATGATGGCGATTTTCTGTCCGTGGGCTTCGGACAGCACGCGTTTGAGCAGGGTGGTTTTACCCGACCCAAGAAAACCGGTAAGGATGGTGGCAGGTATAAGACTCATGATGTACCGTCAAAGAAGGGTGCGAGTGTAACGACACTGGGATTAAGGACTACTTACGCATCACCACCAAACCCTTAAGGTACTCGCCTTCGGGAAAGTGAATGGTCATTGGATGATCGGGCGCACCGCCCATACGTTCATGGATAAATCCGTCGACACCGGCATCGCAACCAGCGGAGGCCACAATTTTGTGAAACAAATCAGCGGAGATGCCACCCGAGCAACTGTAGGTGAACAGCACCCCGCCGGGGGCTAGAACCTTCAACGCCAGGCGATTAATGTCTTTGTAAGCCCGCGCGGCACGCTCGGCGTGCGCCACTGTAGGTGCAAATTTGGGTGGATCAAGCACGATGGCATCAAACGTTTGACCTGCTGCGCCAAATTGTCGCAGCGAGGCGTTCACATCCGCGTCCATGAAGCTTGCACGATTGGCTGCAAAACCATTGAGTGCCACGTTGCTGGCAGCTTGCTCCAGGGCCGGGCCCGATGAATCAATCGAGGTGACGTGCGCCGCACCACCTGTGAGTGCGGCCACGGTGAAACCGCCGGTATAGCAATAGCAGTTCAGCACCCGCTCGAAGTTCAGGCGTCGGGCGTAATCGGCAAATGTTTTGCGACTGTCACGCTGATCCAGATAAAAGCCGGTTTTGTGGCCAGTGGCAATGTTCAGCCCGAGATGCCATTCGTGCTCACGCAGTATCAGTTCGTTCTCACCCTGACCACGCAGCCAGCCGGTTGACTCGGGCAAACCCTCCAGAGCACGGCTACTGGCATCGCTGCGCTCGTATAACTTGGTCAGACCTGTTGCGGCTAACAGCGCATCGGCAATCACGTCTTTCCAGTGCTCCACACCGGCGGAAGTGAATTGCGCTACCAGTGTGTCGCCATAGCGATCCACGATTAAACCTGGTAGTCCATCAGACTCGCCATGAACTAGGCGAAAGCTATCGCTATTGATATCAAATCGAGCTCTAGCGCATACTGATATTGTGCATACAGCTATAAAAAAAGAAGCGTCAATGCGTTGCGTTTCGGTAAAACTCCAAACGCGTGCACGGATTTTTGAGCTTGGACTGAAGGCTGCCCAAGCCAAAAATTGGCCCTGCTCCGACTCCACTCGCACGGTCTCACCAGCGTCAGCGCCTCCACGGGCAATGGCTGACTCAAATATCCAGGGGTGCCGACGTAACAGCGAACGTTCTTTGCCAGCGCGTAAACGAATGGTTTTCATGGTTGAAATTGTAGGTTGCGAATGGATGACGCAAGAACAGAAGGGTTAGAAAACGCGCCTCCAAGGTGCCAATCCAAGTACGCTCAGTGTGCCAACCCAGAGGCTTTCAACCACAGACCTTCGGTTGTCATTGGCAGGGTCAGAAAGCGCTCAGGAAGTTCCCAGACGATAACTTTGGGTGGCGCAGTCTTGAACGACTGGTCGGTTAGATAATTTGTGGTCGATTGCAAAAAGCCGCCACCATCTTTTGCAGCATTAAGAACTTTTGCTGACAGCGCCTGTTGCAGAAAACCGTGAAAGTTTCCGCGCAGTGAGTAAGAAGTTCCAGTTAATACAACGGGCACGCTGGCATCGCCAAACAAGCCCGCGACTGCGTCGGCGCTGGTTTGTTGGGTGAGCACTGGGATTTCCGTATCTGGGTGCGGACGCAACAGATTGGGCACGTGCTCGAGCCCCATCAAACGGAGCAAATCGCCAGATCGCTCAACCATGGCACCATTGTCGGAACTGGAAAACCGGGTTTCTTCCAGCGTCAATTGCAGTTGTCCAAGAGTTTCGGCAATAGCTTGGGCAGCACACTTGGCTCCCCTTTGATTCCAGTGTGTGTCGCTGCGATAGTAAACCTCGGTATTTAATGCAGACGGTTTCATTGCGGTAAGTATGTCGGACACGGTGACACCCTCACGTTTCAGACCGAGCAGTGCGTTTTGATAGCGCGCTTGGTTATAGTCAGGATAAACACCAGTGGGTAAATGCTGTGCGTACACCCGGGCTTTGTCTGGCACCAATGCAATGACCAGTTTCACCCCCATCTGCGCCAAGTTGCGCGAAGCGTTGCCCAGCAAAGACATGCGCGAGGTCAGATTGGTGTCTGCGGCTGAATCAAAGCGTAGTTCCTCTGTCAAAAACAACCATCCGTCACTGCCTACTCGCACCTGCTCGCCGCCCGCGCCGATAAGGAGGTAGCGCAAAGTGTTGGCAATTGCAATCAAGTCTTGCCGGGCTGGCAAATGTTGATCCAATTGTTTTTCCAATCCCGTCGTCATGCGGCCCTCCTTGAAGTCCAGCCACGCGCTCGGGAACTCGAGTTGATCAGCATGCCGCAGCGCGGATGCCATCTGCCATAGTCCGGCCAGCATGACAACCATGAAGATCATGGCAGCCCACAGTGGTAATCTGGAGCTTGTCAATGCATCTGTTTTGAAAAGGTGCTTGTCCATAACATTCTCAAAATTGGAAATAAAGAAAAGGCGTAAACGACTGCGACGAGAGGGTTGCCACCGCCCATAAAAACAGCGGCAGTATCAGGTAGCGTAGCGGCCCTCCGGCCTGGCGTCGAAGCCAAGGCATGGTGTAGACCAAGGCGATGCCGATCAGCACCACAATCAGGCGATCGGGCGTGATCTGCCATTGCACCGGCGGGCTCAGAGCTAACCCATTCAAGCCTAGCATGCCGGCAAACATGCGTGCGGCACCGGGCATGTCGGCGGCCCTGAACACCACCCAGCCCATCATCACCAACAACAGGGTTCGAATAACCCGGAGCCAGTCAGGCCAACTTGATTTGCCAAAACGCTCTTCCCAATACCGCTCCAACGCCAGAATCGCGCCATGCCAGGCACCCCACGCAATAAATGTCCAGTTCGCACCATGCCAGAGGCCACCCAGGAGCATGGTCAAAAATAAATTGACGTAGGTGCGAACAACACCTTTGCGATTGCCGCCGAGCGAGATGTAGAGGTATTCACGGAGCCAGTTGGAGAGCGACATGTGCCAGCGTTTCCAGAACTCGGTGATCGACTTTGAGGTGTAGGGGTCGTTAAAATTTTCCGGAAAAACAAAACCAATCATCAGCGCCAGACCGATAGCCATGTCGGTGTAGCCACTGAAGTCGAAGAAAAGTTGAATGGTGTAGGCGATTGCCCCCAGCCAGGCATCGGCAAAGCTGGGCATCGAGCTTGAAAAAGCAGCGTCGGCCAAAGGAGCCACGGTGTCTGCGATCAGTACTTTCTTACAAAACCCGACCATGAAAATCAGGCAACCACGGGAAAATCGATCCACTGAGTGGACTCGCTCTCTGAATTGCTCTGCCAGCAAGTGGTAGCGCAAAACAGGTCCCGCGACCAGATGCGGAAAAAGTGCAATGAAGGCCGCAAAATCGATCAGATTGCGGGCTGGAGGAGCTTCGCGTCGATAGATATCCACCAGATAACTGATGGCATGAAAAATATAAAACGATAAACCTATAGGGAGCAGCACATGGGCAAATGCGACTTCACCAATTCCGATCGCCCTTAACGCGGCATTCAAGCTCTCGATGCCAAAATTTGCATATTTGAAATATGCCAGCGCCATCAGGTTCAAGGTGACACCGATGGTCAGCAGGCGCAGTCGTCTGGTTTCATCGCTGGAGGCGCCAATGGCCAGCGCAAAGCCGTAACTCACCAGCGTGACACCGACCAGCAGACCCAGGAAATCCGGCCGCCACCAGGCATAAAAGAAGTAACTGAAGAGCAGGATCAGTAGCGACTTGCCACGCCAGGGTGTCAAGTAATAAAAAATCAGAAACATCGGCAAAAAAGCGAAAAGGAAAATATTAGAACTAAATACCATCTGAATTCCTTGGCTGCGAAAACATGGGTTTGTCGATCACTGGAAGTTGCACTGCTGTCATACGCTCGCAGGGTAATGGCTGGTTAGCAAATAAGGTGGAGTTGTTATTGAACGATCTCTGAGCCGGATGACAGTTTGGGCTGGATGAGCTGAATCAGCGCATCGATATTTTTCGGCCCTCTTCGTTGCAGATAGTAGTGAACCAGCTGCCCTTGATCGTAGCCCAGCAAGAAAAAGGCCATGCCGCCAAACCGCTCCTGCGATAAAAAATCAAACTTCCGCCCCAGTGACCACCAGTCTTCAAACCAGCCTTCATACCACTGGCCTTTAGCATTTTTAAATTTGTAATAAGACGAACCACTGACCGGGTCATGAAAGGCACCGTATTGCTGAACGCGCTGGGAGATACTGGTTTGAATGGACGGCAGCAGTTGGGCCGAGATCGGAGCAAAGGTTGTGACCACGCCCTGACCTATTGCCGGGCTACGGACCTGGCTGTTTTTGACGGTCCATTCGTAGCCATACAGGGGGAAAGTAAAGATTAGGCGGTCCCGGGGGACATCAAGCAAAACCCCAGCAGCAGCTGCGCTTTGCCAAGTCAATACATCCGCGCCAAAGAGGGGTGCGACTGGACCGGCATTTTTGCTACTGCGGTAGTGGCTGTCGTAACTTTGCATCATCACCAAGTCGAGGCTGTCAAGCGTGCCAGCGTCATAAAGAGGGGATTGACCACCCGCCGGGAAAAAAATTGACAAGCTCTTTGTGGGGGAACTTTGGTGTAGTCGCTGCGACAATTCTTTCACGAATCCGCGATAACGATCAATGGCAACCGCGCTTGCACTTTCGTAGATTTCAAAATCAAGCTGAATCCCCGCTACATTCTTTGAGTCAACCAACTCAAGCGACTCTTTCAATAAGCGCTGCATAGCTGGTGGTGATGTGAATAGTGCATTAAAAGTGGCGGGATCAAACAGGGTCAAAGTTAAATCAATTGGCACTTGCTGGCGCTCGGCTTCGGTTTGTAAATCCTGCCATTGTTCTGGCCAGCCATGACGATCAACGACGGCCCCGGAAGCGTCTACCTTGAGCTCAAAGAAGAGTAGTCGATCCAATTCACTCAAGGCAATGTTGCGCCAGCCGTCGGGCAGCCACCAAGCAAGGTAGCCCAGAGCCTTGAGTGGCTGAGCTGCTGCCAGCGATTGGCAAACAGCCAAGCACAATGCAAGTGTGGCCCGCCGACAGCGAGAACTCATTGCTCTGTGCTGTTGATGATCCAGTCGGCGACGTACTGAATATCCAGACTCGCCTTGCAACCGGGCTCGTATTGGAGAACGGGTCGCTCAAAGGCCAGCGCTTGCGACACCCGGGAATCCCGGTGTATGGAGGCTGGAACCAGCTGGCTGGCGTAGTTGGCGTACAGGGCCGAGCGAACCTGATGGCCCAGCTTGCTATTGATTGGCATTTGATTGATGAGAAAGTGCATGCCCTGGAAATCATCACGGCCGGCAGTGTGTTCCTCCACCAGCGATGAAATTTTCTCAATGGTGGCAAACGAAGCTGCGTCAGCCAGCAACACGACCAGAGCCCGATGAGCTGCGGTCAAGGCCTGTTGCAGGTAAACCGAGGGGCCGGGTGGGGTATCAAGCACCACGAAATCGTACACATATTGGCCCAGTGAACGTACGCCGTCAGCTACCCACTGGGGGTTGAGCTTGAGCTGGGCTTCAAAATCTTCCAGTTCGGCTTCAGTGACCCGGCCAAAGGGGATAAAACTGACGTTAAACGGACTGTCAAAAACAGAAGTGGATGCTATCCCTTCTCGCACCAACCCAGCAATTTCATCTGGATCCATGCTCAAGTGGAAGCGCTGGGCGTTTTGGGGGTCAAGATCAATCAGTAGGACTTTTTTCCGGCGCTGCGCCAATGCCACGGCAATGTTGGCGGCCAAGGTGGTTTTTCCAACGCCACCTTTGCCTGAAATAAATGCGATGATTTGCATACGGGTATTTTTATGCTTCAGAAGGGCTGGCTGTCATGACCTGGATTTTGTGAATTTGGCAAGGATCAGCCGCATCGGCCGGTAAGCCGCTACAGCTGCAAAAAGGCAAATCAACACCACAATCAACCCGACCCAGAGCGGATGATCCTCGAAAATCCATTGCACCCGCGACATCACTGACAAAGTGCCAATGTAATAGGTCGGGCTTACTTTGGTGTGGTTGACGGCTTTGTCGTCAACCACGACCAAGTCACCCTTGACCTGATTGATACGTTCGGCATCAGTCAAGACATCGGATACTTTTTGTAAGTCGGCTGATTTGTCGGCATGGATCATCACCACGCTTCGGCTGGCTTTCATAGGCGATTCAAATGCCATGATGCTTGTCAGTTCTCCGCTGCCGGCCAAATTCAGGTCACCTTTGGGTTGAAATGCTGTTTGCACATCTTTTTCTTCCCATCGGTAGGTTGGCATCCATGTGGCATCGGGTTCACGCACCCGACGTTCGCCATTGATTTGCACGAGCGGAAGTCGGTCCGCCCACTTGCTCATCAGGCTTTGGGTGTTGGAAGAGCCAATCACGATGAGATCCAGATCGGCCGCTTTTTCAACCTCGGCCGCCGTCATGGTGGTGTGGCGCAAAACCGGGTAGCCGGTGGCCTCACCCATACGTCCCATGAGTGTCAGGTAAACACCTAGTTCAAATCCGTTGGGACGATCTGGCAACACCACGGCTGTTTCGGAAAGGTCTGCCAGTCGGGTAAAAGGGAAGCCAATGTTGGAAAAATAAGCCAGATTTGGCAATGCCGCATAGTGCGGAAAACTACTGAAATCAAGGGTTGACTCGGGATCAATCGT
>CAIYNH010000733.1 GCA_903927495.1 uncultured beta proteobacterium | reverse complement strand
TTGCTGGAGAAGGCGTTTGGCTTGCTCGGCGTAAATTCACACAAACGCAGACCAGGCCGAAAATCGCCAAGACCAAATCGGCATATCAAACCGCATCCGAGCATGGCTTACAAAGGGTGAGGCTTAAGTTCGCAGCATTGCTGCGGGCACTGGTGTCTGGGAACCCAGATTAAAACAGTCAGCCCCGTGCAGCATCAGCACAGCCTGCGTTGCGAGTAATCCCAGGGTGTGCAGTTCGCCCGGTGGCGTGGTCAGCAAAATGCGGTGCTGCAATTTGTTGGGTCGAAGTCCAAGCAATTGACTCTGCACTGCAGCAAGCACCGCCTCAGTGTAGTGGTGTTCGGCGTGGGTACCAATGCGACCACCAGCCCAGGCATCGCCCACAGCCTGATTGAATGCTGGGAGCCGGTGCTCAACAAATTCGGCCAGACCTTCGGACTGAATCAACTCGCCTATGAAGCTGCGCACCCTACCCGGCAGGGTTCCGGGTGACAAACAAGTCAGCAGTTGCTGCGCCACATCGTCAATTTCAACCGTGACTGTCACCTCGGCACTGCTCGCCAGCAAATCTTGCAATTGCTTGACGGTTAAGGGCATCAGTTTGCCAGGGCGTTGGCCTTGAGCGATCAATTGTTTGATCAGTTGCAATTTCGGGAGATCTTGGCTTTGATAGAGCCGCTGGCCACGCGCACCGCGTTCAGGCAAGGGAAACTGGTAACGCAATTCCCACTTGCGCAGTACTTCACGTGACAGGCCAGTCGCCTGCTCAAGTTCGGCCTGGTTCATTGCGGTGGAATTTAAGACCACATTTCTTCCCTCATTCTTCAAATTACAAATTCTATATTTGTCCTGGACAATAATGTATTATCAAGCCAAAGCGTCTGTACGGATCGTAAGTGCAAATTTGCAGATTAACCAACCGGGGTTTAACAGAAAAATGGATCAGTCAAACGTCTATCCAACCGGCCCGGTATTTACGCGAAAGGTTCTGATCGTCGACGATCAGCCCGAAGTGAGGCTACTAATGAGGGTTGCTCTACGCAAGAATTACGAGCTGATTGAAGCCGCCAACGGCGTTGATGCCTTGCAGGAGATTGATCGTCACCACCCAAAACTCATCATGCTTGACATCATGATGCCTGGTGAAATGGATGGCTTGCAAGTGCTCGATGTTATCAAAGCTGACCAGAAATTTAAACATATTGTTGTCTGCATGATCACCGCTCGTGGCCAGACTGCCGACGGTATAGAAGCGATTAAACGCGGAGCTGATGGCTATTTCATCAAGCCGTTCAGCCCGCGCGAGGTGTTCGACTGGGTCGACAGCAAATTGCGATGAAGTATCTCAAGTCATCCATTGGTTTGATCGTACTGGTGGGGGTTTTGTCAACCCTGCTGTTGGCCATTGGAATCTTGGGCCTGTTTGGCATCAGCAAATCCAACGACGCATTAAAAACGGTGTTTGAGGATCGCACAGTGCCGATTGGTTTGCTTGGAGATATTCAGCACCAGTTATTGCAGAGCCGAATATTGATCGACAGCAGCGTAATTGATCCCAAGCCGGAAGTAATCGCGAAAAATATCGATGCGTTGAACAGCATCTCGACCGGCATCAGCAAGACATTGGCAGTCTATATGGCGACTTACCTCACCAAAGAGGAAGAAAAGCTGGCAGCCAAGTTCGCACGGGATCGCATCCAATTCGAACAAGAGGGCCTGTTGCCGGCATTAGACGCTCTGCAAGTCAAAAGGTTTGATGACGTTAAACGCTTGATCCGTGAAAAAATCTCCACGCTGAGCATACCTTTGCAGTTGGGACTTGAAGACTTGATGCAACTTCAACTCAATGTTGCAAAGCAGGAATACCAGGTTGCCGTTGATAGGTACAAGTTTGTTCGTGTGCTGATAGTCGCGACGATCCTCGTAGGCGTGCTATTTGCAGTTCTGACCGGTTTGGCGCTATTGCGGGCTCACCAAAAAGAGCGGGATGTCATACAAGAGCGCAAAGAACGTAATGCGGTGATCCGACTATTGGCCCAGAAAGACGAACTGATGCAAGCGCTTGAGCAGCAGCAACAGGCGCTCCAAGAGAGCGAATTTCTATGGAAATTCGCCATCGAGGGTGCCGGCGACGGTGTCTGGGACAG
>CAIYNH010000732.1 GCA_903927495.1 uncultured beta proteobacterium | reverse complement strand
TTTCGAAGTTGACTTCCTTTCCCAAACTGGACGCAGTGTCGCGCACGACGCGTCGGAATCGACTAAAGGTTTCTCCCACTGGCACCATGCGAAGGCCTAAAGTGCCATTGCGGATTTCTTCGATAAGGCCGTTCATGTACAAATTGGTTTCAATCAACGCGGAGTCATGTGTCTCGCGCGCCAGCAAAGTGGCACCAGCACCGGCTATGACCAACTCACCCAACAGGTTAATGACGGCATCCAGTCGGTCCGCCTGAACGCGGATGTAACGCTCTTCGCTCGGCGCGTTCTCACGAATTTTTTGCTGCTTTCCCAAAGCTGCCGCAACCACTTCAGGCGCCACTCCCGCTTGCGTTTCCAGTAAATCACCCAACTTGGGCTTGCCGACCAATGGCATTCCACGGGATTGCTGCTGGTTGCCAAGCACCTGATCAAGCTTGACTTGCGACACGGCTCCCACTGAAACCAGCATTTCACCAAGGCGTGGGGTTTCGGGCATTTCTTCAATCGCGCGAGTCAACCGTTGGCCCTCGGTCTCCGGCGCTACCACATCCAGTTCGCAATCATCCACCACAAAACTAAAAGCCCCTTCAATGTCTTCGCGGTTGGCGCTGGTTTCGAGTTCCATAAAAAAACTCAAATAGCAACTTTCGGGATTCAGGTTTACCAGTGGCGGAACGGTTTCAGCACCACAGCGCACGCTAACCACACGACCCATGTCCCGCAGGTACCGGGCTATGGACAGCGGGTCCATGCCATTGCGAAACGTTTCTGCTCCGAAACGCGCAGAAATGGTCCAGACACGCAACCCGCCAGCGGAAATATTGGCGGCTGTCGGTTGTGCTCCTGCCGAGCCTGATGCGCCCGATTGAGCTGGATCAGGTTGCTCCGTCAGCGCTTTAAGCTGAATCACAAGATCTGCACGCTCCGACTTCTGTTCAGCCGTATCGGCACTTTCGTCCGCGGCGGTATCCACCAAAAACTTGATCTGGTCGTTGCATTGCAGCAGCAATGTACTGATGTCTGGAGTCAGCGCAATATCACCATCACGCATCTTGTCTAACAAGGTTTCGACATGGTGCGTAAATTCCACCACCCGGTTAAGGCCAAAAATACCGGCAGAACCCTTGACGGTATGTGCGCACCGAAACAATGAGTCAAGCAGTTCCCGGTTATCGGGCTGCTCTTCCAACTCTAGTAAAAGGGTTTCAATGGCCTCAATTTGCTCAGCCGCCTCGCTGATAAAAGCGGGCATGGCCTGCGCAATGAAATCTTGGTCGGCATCGCTGCTGTAGCTCATGTGCGGGACTCCCCGGAACTATTTTTGAGGTATCGCTTATCCAACCAATCACCAAAGCCCAATGTTCGACAGGCCTCAGCAAAAGGCTCGCTGGTTTCCACCAGATGCCACGTCTGATCCATATTGCTCAATGCGGCGAGCAACTGCAGACCGGAACCGTCAACCTCGACAACATCACGCGCTGATATCTCCAAAAACCCTTTGGCTTTGGTCATCTGCTCGGTCGCCCACGCCAGCAAGGCATCGCGCGACTCCAGCGCACTGTATATATTCAACTCGGAGGGCAGCTCAAATCGATCATTCATGGATATCCCCAGACTGCATCAACAAAAAATCAAACTCCGGCGGCTTCACCGCTGTCAGAAGTACCTAGGTGCAGAGTTTGGCAACCGCACTAACCAATTGCGTCGGGGAGAATGGCTTGACCATCCAAGCCTTGGCGCCAGCCGCCTTGCCTTCCTCTTTTTTCGAGTCCTGGCTCTCGGTTGTCAGCATCAGTATGGGCATAAATTTGTAGGCAGGCAGTTGCTTGGCCGCCTTGACGAACTCAATGCCATTCATGACAGGCATATTGATGTCGCAAACTGCCATATTGACCTGCCGCCCATCCAGCAGTGCCAATGCAGCCTTGCCGTCACCAGCCTCCAGTACGTCATAGCCAGCTCCGGTCAGCGCCATTCTTACGACCTGACGCAGACTTGCGGAGTCATCAATTACCAAAATCGTCTTTGCCATTTCAACCTCTTAAAAAAAAGTAGTATCGTTATTGCTGTTATTCCCTGGATCACCAGAATCTTTTTCCTGATGATCCTGGTGCTGCTCGGTCATGGCGTATTGCGACTCCAGTCGCATCAGCCAGTCGGACAAAGCCGGCGCACCAACCCCACCTGCGGCGAACGCTTCATGCAAGCGGACTATGTCGCCCTCAATCAGAGCCATCATCTGGCTAATGCGGTCCTGGTACTGAAAGCCCATATACATGCGGTCAACTTGCTCGGCCACCATTTGAGTCTCATGGGTAAATGGCTTGGCAATGTTTTCGAGCGCATCAACCGCGCGGCGCACCATACCAAGAACCTCCCCCATGGCGGCGCCCGCCGACGCGGGCAACAGGGGATCCGCCAACACAGGAGCCAAAACACGTTCGCAGGCCCGCGTCAGACCTGAAACTCC
Source organism: uncultured beta proteobacterium (assembly GCA_903927495.1). Lineage (GTDB taxonomy): Bacteria > Pseudomonadota > Gammaproteobacteria > Burkholderiales > Burkholderiaceae_C > Rhodoferax. The sequence goes on along the minus strand of CAIYNH010000732.1, from coordinate 939 downwards.
GGCATCGCACTGGCTCAGGGCCTCGGTAATCTGCTGAGACTGTCGCTCGGCCAAGTCGATATGCGGGCCAATATCGGCAAAAGCTTTAAGCATTTGCGTGACCGCCACTTCTGACTGGCTGCGCGATGTAGCCAAGTGCCGCTCCCAAACCGGTAAAACCCCCAAACACAATTCAGTCAAGGACTGACTGTCAGGGGATTTGCACGCAGGATCGTTGGACGAAGGCATGGGTGAATTTGGCATAGATCTCTATTTTGTATGTTAGCCATGTTATTGGGAAAGTGCCAATGCCCATCTAATTTTTTGCCCTGAAAATAGCACCTTGACGGTGATCAAACGCGCTCCCATCGCCATCTCAGCGACGTATTCGCACCGCACACCACATCAATTGACCCACTGTGCGTTGACGTAGCAGCCACAACCGATGAGTCGATCCTGATCAATGGGCACAACATACGACAACTTGGTTTGGACGTCTTGTGTAAGCGGATTCGAAATGGAATAGGTAACCCATCCACCGTCATCTTTGTCACAGACATTCCAGGCATCTGTGGTGAGCTGCTCACCGACTTCACCAATCAAATCGCCCAACCGAACGCCCACACGGGTGGCATCGGAACCACAAGCGACATAGGCGCCCTGGCGATCAATGATGAAGACATAAAGATCTTTCCAGTTGAACCGGCTCTGGCGGTCATGGAATACAGAAATCGCTTCACGCAGGCCCAGCTTGCCAATTTCCACCAGCGCGTCAAAGACCATTTGCCTGGCTTCATCGGCAGAGCCTTGGCGCAATTGAATATGACTAACAGAAATTTCCAGCTCGGACGCCTGAATAGTCATGCTGTCGGAATTGGCGCTGGCGCGGACCACCAAAGCCGCATTCTCCTGGGTCAATACATCCAGATCACCCACTGCATTGACCACTTCTTCCAAAGC
>CAIYNH010000731.1 GCA_903927495.1 uncultured beta proteobacterium | reverse complement strand
TCTGGTTCTGGTTCTGGTTCCGTCACGACTTCAATCAGCGCTGGCTCTGGGAAATCAAGGTCAAAGTCCAATTTAATCTCGTCAATTGACTCTTCCACATCACCTTGCCCGATGCCATCTTCAGGCGCTGGAAAATGCGACGCTGCCATATCGACTACAAGAATATCCCTAAGTGCCTGTAATTGGTCAGGGTCCGGTCGTTTAAGGAAGCCCGCCGCGAACTGGTGCAGCAAGCGCCGCATATCCTCGGCCACTTCAATGAACAAACCAGCGTACTCTGGTTCACCTGAACCACCTAACTGAATATGCAACAGGGCGTATTCCAGGGCGCGCGCCAATTCTGAAAGAGCCATAAATCCAACGGTGGCAGAACTGCCAGCCAAGGAATGCGCCAATCCAACTGTTGAATCAAGTATTCGTTGATCCAATTCCAATGACCATTCAGAGAGCTCGGTCAAAAGTCGGCGTGACCACTCATCCGCCTCGTTAAGGTACACGTTGTAAAGCGCCAGTCCAATGCGCAGTGAATCAATCACCTTGACCTGGTCATCTAACTCTGGCTCTGGCTCAGGCTCAGGCTCTGGCTCTGGCTCTGGCTCTGGCTCAGGCTCAGGCTCTGGCTCAGGCTCAGGCTCAGGCTCAGGTTCAGGCTCTGGCTTGAGTTCAATCTCCAACGCGAGTTCATCCGCCTGCTCTATTGCCGAGTCAATTGACTGCATCGGGATCTTCGCAGAATCTAAACCGAGATCACCCAAATCCAGATCAACCTCATCCTCGGCCTCGGCCTCAAGCAATGATGGACCAACTTGCGATTCGGCATCCAGCGCATCTTGTGAAAAAGAAAATTCGAGCGGGTCAATTTCTTGAGTCGAAACAGCAGAAGCCTCAACCCTTTCCTGCTGTAAATTCGCGTCCACTTGATCATCTTTTGACAACATCTGCGTGGCACCAAAATCAACCAACTGAGTTGCATCGAAGTCAGGGATTTTTGCCTCATCTTGAAGCGCTACCTCCTCTGACATTAGATCTACAGTTTCTTGAATGACCGGCACAGGCTCACCCGGAAAGACCAAGTCAACCCCAATGTTTTCCAAACGCAAGCGATCGGCAGCCTGGCGAAAGGGCTGGGCGAGCCAGTGAGCGTCCTGACCTGCTGCGATGTCTTCTACCCAGCGACCAAACCCTTGCATTGCGTCGCCAGTGAGCTTTATCAAATTTTCGCTGGCCGGTTTTTGCTGTGGCAACCAAGCATTAAGCAATTGCTCAAGCGACCAGGCTGCCTCGCCAAATTCAATCAACCCAACCATCCTGGAACTGCCCTTGAGCGTATGAAATGCACGCCGTAAGGTCATCTGCTGACTCAGGTCTTCCGGATTACTGAGCAGTTCAGCGATTGCACCCAGCCCGCTCTGAACAACTTCCCGCGCTTCGTCAAGAAAAATGGAGCGTAACTCGGCATCGTCTTCGTCACCTTCAGTTTCAGCTGAGACCCCGACAATATTTTTTAAATTGAGGTTGGCGGGTTCGGGCAAAGGCAACTCCCTCGCCGCTTCAACTTCAGGCAAGGTCTGTGCAGCCGTCACGCTACCCACAATACCCACCGATTCTCCCGAGGCAACAGGTTCAGCCACAGGTACTTTTTGTCGCCCCATTAAAAATCTGAACTCGCCAAGTTCTTCGTCATAAACAAACAGTTTTTTGGCCAACTCCCTCTGGTAGCTCAACATGTCAATTAAAAATCCAAGCGCGCCAAGACTGTTACCTAACTTCTCGAAAATTCCAGATCTGGCCGCCTGGACATCAATGTCATCCACCAAGAATTGCTCAACACTGTCTCGCATCCGCAGCGCGGCATGCGCCGCCTGATCAAGTCCCAGTACCGAAAACACACCGCGCATTTGAGCCAATTTGCTCGGTACTTGATGCAACGGAGATTTTTCTTCTGGTCGACGAAAAAATGCATCAAGAGTGTTCTCGACATCACCTAAGGTAGTACGCAACTCGTCCACCACGCTGCCCATGATTTGTCTATCGCTCACACGCCGATAGAGTTCTTCCATCCAGGCATCCAAAGGCTCTGGCTGTCCACCTGCAATAACAATATCCAGCCGTTGCGCCAACCTGCGACCTCGCTCTACAACCCGCTCCTCCGTCGGATCCATGTCCTCGTAGGCGGCCTCAAGATAAAGCACTGCAGTAGCCACCTCCATCGCCAGGGCTGGCGATGGTGCCTGACCAGTACGTATAACTACCTCCATCGAGCGCGACAAGGCCGCCGCCAGTTCACCACCATCGGGATGCAATTTGCTGATGGAATCGGTCACCAGGCTAAATTGATCGACAGCCACCTTCAGACGACTTATGTCACCGCCAGCAAGTGCCGACCAAGTCTCAGTAGCAGCCGCAATACGTTTACGTGCCTGCACCAGCAAAGCTGGATCAAAACGACCAAACTGTGGTTTGTCGTAGCTCATTGCATGACTATTGGAGAAACCGTAGGCTTTACGAACTGCAGCGAGCGCACCAGTGATCTGTGCGACCCCTGGTACCGCCTGAAAACATATAAACAACAGATCTTGAATCAAACGTTCGGAAATATCTGGTTCACCCCGGGCCAAAGTCCTGTACTGCAGGAGGATGCGCGAAGCAGCCCGCTTGGCGTAGATGTCGGAGGGACAAAGATTCAGGCTAACCGTCTCAAAATATCCTGCCGCCACAGACCAAAAAACGCGAGCGTGCAAACTGCTCTGTGCCGCAGCGAAACCCAGACCGATTTCAGACATGGCTGTGGCGGACGGTACATGTGAGGACTTGACCACATTCAGAACGTAAGCATCGATACGCGCCCGCACAGAAGACTCATAGGACAGAGGGGCAACCGAAACTGGCACCGGAATCTCGATCCAGCGCCATTCGTGTGACCACAAGTCGGCAGGATGTATACGGTCGTCACCAACCAGTTCAAGCACATCCCGGTACTGTGGAAACAAGGCTACAGACGATGAAGCCCTGCCCTTCAAAAGGCCATCAAGATAATCTGTCAGTGCAAAGCTCGCCCGTTCCACCTTGAGAGCGGCAGCTTCGCTGCAAAACTCAGGTCGCTGAACAAATTTCTGAACCAAGGCCTCCATCCCACGCAACATTTTGGCTGGCACTTCCAGACCCACCATTTCCAGCGCACCCACAGCTTGATGCAACTGCTGTCGAGCAATGCGTAGCTGACTCGCATCCAGTGCAGCGATATCAGAACCCCGGGATAACTCAGCATCTCGGACAAACCGTCGAAGCGCCTTGGTAGCGCTATCGAGTGACTTGCGCAACTCATCAAGCACCCAAGCCAACGGGCCCAAATCGGGCTCGATGGTTTCAGTCTCACGAGTCACGGCAACTTGTGCAAGCATGAGGTCAATCAATTCGGTATTAAGTTAATACAAATCGTCAGGCAATGCGAAAGCGCGCCACAGACTGTCGCAACTCTTCGGCCATTTTGGAAAGCTCTCGCACCTGAGAAGCAGTCGAGCGAGTGCCCTCCCCGGTCTGTTCTGTGACCGCAAAAATATGCTGAATGTTTCCTGCCACTTCACTGGCCAAACTGGCCTCGCGCGAGGTGGATTCCGATATCTGCTCAATCAGTTCGGCCAACCGACGTGAAACCTGGTCAATCTCGGTCAAGGCTGTACCCGCGTTGTCTGAAAGCTTGGCACCTTCCACAACACCCTGGGTAGAACGCTCCATTGCGCCAACTGCATCCTGCGTATCGGTTTGAATGGCTTTGACCAAAGCCGCGATCTGACGGGTTGCGTCGGCCGAGCGCTCGGCCAATCGCTGAACTTCCTCGGCGACCACTGAAAAGCCACGACCGGCATCGCCGGCAGAGGCAGCCTGAATTGCTGCATTGAGTGCCAACACATTGGTTTGCTCTGTAATGTCAGAAATCAACTCAGTAATTTCGCCAATTTCCTGAGATGACTCGCCCAAGCGTTTGATGCGTTTGGAAGTTTCCTGAATCTGGTCACGAATGGCGTTCATGCCGCCGATCGAGTCTTGCACTGCCTGTAAGCCGACTTCGGCCGCATGGAGCGACTGGCGAGCCACTTCAGCGGATGCTTGGGCCTGCACCGATACTTGATTGATGCGGGTGGCCATGTCCACCACCGATCGTCCGGTTTCACGAATTTCATGCAGTTGCTCGTTGGATGCAGCCAGTAGCTCCGTTGAAGTTGCATCCACATCAGAAGTGGTTTGTGCAACCCGGGCAGCCGTGGTTTGAACATGTCCCACCAGCAGACGAAGCTCTTCAACTGTGTAGTTCACAGAGTCCGCAATAGCCCCGGTGATGTCCTCCGTCACCGTGGCCTCCTGGGTCAAGTCACCTTCAGCTACCAACTGCAATTCATTCATCAAACGCAAAATAGCGGCCTGATTGGCATCATTGACCCTCTTGGCCTCCTGCTCCTGGCGTTGCGACTGCAGTTGCTGCGCTTCAGCGCTGACCTGCCGCTTGCGGCTATCGAGCAATTGCACGTACGACAACCCAGCTGCACTGAGCAAGGCCATCAATGCCGCTAGCACCAAGGCGACCAAGGGACCCGTGCCCAATCCGGTTTGTGCAGACAGTGCAGACTGCAATATTTCAAGTTCCTTTCGCAGCAATTCGCTATCTGCCAAAATCGACGACTGTGCTTCACGGGCAGCAACTAATCCCTGCAGATTTCCCAAAATAGCTGCAGCCTGGGTTCGAGTTGCTTCAAAGAGTTTGATCAAGGCGACCAATTGATCACGGGTTTGAGAATCACCCGACGCTATCAAACGCAGCTCGGGGCTACCCTCAAGCAGTCCTTTGGCAATTTCCTTGAAAGAATTCAGATCTTTACCCAATAAGAAAACCGCCTCAGGACTGACCCCTTCCATGGTCAGGAATTCATTGGCCGACTTGCCAATGCGCTGTGTCAGCATCACCAATTGTCCAGCGGCAGAGATTTCAGCCGATGGCGCGTTTTGCTGCAGCTTCAATGAGGCCACGGTTTCGGCAATCTCAAGCAAATCCGATGACTGCCGATTGATCAAATGCAGCGCCGCCCCCACTTGGGTCAGGATTTTTTGCTGTGCCATCACAGTTGCTGCGTTTTTTTCGGCCCGGTTGACCAAGGGAACCGACTTCTCAAGATCGCTCTTATAGCTTGCACTCAATTCGTCCAGTCGCAACTCGGGGTCACCAGACATCATGCCACGCACCGACTTGGCCAACACCTGTGAGCTTTGAGCCACATCCGGAAATGCCTTGGCATCTCCGACCAAGGCTTGTGTTACAGATTTAGCCAAACGCTGGGATTGCATCAGAGACTGACCGGTGGCACCCAACTGTTGTGCCACGCGGTCGGCTTGACTCAATCCAAACAACGTGACAACAGCCAACAAGACCAATGAAAATCCAAGAGTCACCGACAATATGCGTTGGTGTTGGACCACCGTTTTTTGACCCAACAAAGGTAGAGATATCTGCTCTGCCGACATGGCGCCAGCATTGCTAAGTTCCTTCTCTGCACTCTTCGAAAGCAACCCATACTCGGTTTGGATTGACTTGATCTCCTCGTCACTTTGCATCATTGAAAGCGAAGGATCACCCAGACTAAACCGTGAATCCTGCTGCTCATCGTGGGGGGGGTTCCTGAACAGGTTTTTCAGTTGATCAAAGACGGCCATAACTTAACCCCAAGTAGAAATTCATGCAGAAATAATCAGGAATTCGGGAAATTGGGACAATGCACGCAGATTGATTTCCTGCCATTGCACCCCACCCGAGTCAAAAAATTGATTGCCAAAGTAGGCTGGCGCACCAGTCGCCGGCGCTTTCGAACTGACAAATGAATCTTGCCGTCGCAACCCGGCCAACCCATCAACAATCAGCGCGCAATTGAGTTCCAAATCAGCATTAAATGTAACCAGACTCGACTCGGAAATGGACTGCTCGGTTCGGACACGAGCATGGGCATCACCCATAAAACTGGCCAAATCAACTACCCCATAAAGACCACCGCGCAAATTAACCACACCTGAAAACCAAGCGCGCACATAGGGTACCGGTGTAATGGCGGGCAATGGGAATATTTCCCCCGACTGCGCTAGCGGGAACAGTGCATTAATTGGCCCGACCCTGACTGCCAACCATGAGGCTGACTGGCCTTCGAAGCGAGCCGCCTGAAGGCGATTGGCCAAACGTGCCTGAAGTTCTCTAAGCGCTTCTCTATTTGCCATGGGTCTTGGTCAGACTAGTTCAACGCCTTGATTTTTTCCAACAACTCAAGGGCATTCACAGGTTTGGTGATGTAGTCTTTAGCGCCCTGGCGTAAACCCCAGACCCGATCAGTTTCCAGGTTTTTGCTGGTGCACATGATGATTGGAATATCAGCATAGGCAGGTGTTCGGTTGATCGAACGCGTTAACTGGAAACCATTTTGCCCGGGCATCACAACATCCATCAGAATCAGATCTGGTTTGTCGTCGGCCAAGCGCAGTAGCGCTTCCTCCGCCCCTTCGGCAGTGCGCACGAAGAAGCCCTTTTTCTGCAAAATATCGGTCAAATACATTAACTCTGTTTTTGAATCGTCAATGACGAGTACTTTATGAATAGCCACTAAAGGTCTCCTTGCACTACGGCACTAAACTGTTCGACTGCCAATAACAGCTGATCTTTGGCAAATGGTTTGGTTAAATAATCCTGCGCGCCGACCATGCGACCGCGGGCCTTGTCAAAAACGCCATCCTTGGACGACAGCATCACAATCGGCACATTGGCAAACTTGGTGTTTCGCTTGATGATGGCGCATGTCTGATAGCCGTCCAAGCGGGGCATCAGAATGTCACAAAAAATCAGATCAGGATGATAGTCGCTGACCTTTGCCAAGGCATCAAAACCGTCCTCCGCCAGCAGCACATCATGCCCGCCGGCCTTGAGAAAAATTTCGGCACTGCGCCGGATGGTATTGCTGTCATCAACCACCAGAATCTTCAAATTTGGCCCTGTCGTATTCACCAGATTCACTCCTGAATTGACTATTAACCACCGGCAATACTTTTGCACTGATGATGCAACTTGGCAGCACCGCACCTTCAAATAGAATGCAATCATGAAGCAGTTCGGCCTACGGGATTGAATTCACCGCCGCAATCGATAGCGCTATTCTGCCTGAAGAAAAAAGCTTAACTCAAGCTGTAACCCAGACCTATCTTTTCTTTGATACCCAGCCAACAGGAACACTCTCCCTATGCCACACATTACCGATCTCAACCAAGCCCTGTTTGATCGCGCCAAAAAAGTCATTCCGGGAGGTGTCAATTCTCCGGTGCGCGCCTTTCGTGCTGTCGGCGGTACACCACGATTTATTCAGCGCGCCCAAGGTGCCTACATTTGGGATGCCAATGGCCAGCGCTACACCGACTACATAGGTTCCTGGGGGCCAATGATTCTCGGTCATGGACACCCGGCAGTGGTTGAAGCTGTGCAAAAGGCTGTACTAGAAGGTTTTTCATATGGTGCACCGACCGAGCGTGAGGTCGAACTCGCAGAAGAAATTTTGCGCCTGGTGCCCAGCATGGACATGGTCCGCCTGGTCAGTTCTGGTACAGAAGCCGCCATGAGCACCATCCGTCTGGCGCGCGGTGCCACCGGACGCAGCAAGTTAATCAAATTTGAAGGTTGTTATCACGGCCATGCCGATGCGTTGTTGGTCAAGGCCGGCTCTGGTCTGGCCACTTTTGGCAACCCCACCAGCGCCGGAGTTCCGGCCGAAGTGGTTCAGCACACGGTCGTGCTGGAGTACAACAATATTCAGCAACTGGAAGAAGCTTTCGCCCTGCAAGGCCGAGAAATCGCCTGCCTCATGATGGAGCCAATTTGCGGCAACATGAACTTTGTGCGGGCTTCTGTGCCATTTGTCAAGCGCTGCCGGGAGCTTTGCACCGAGCACGGCAGTTTGTTGGTATTTGATGAAGTGATGACCGGCTTTCGGGTCGCACTGGGTGGTGCGCAAAGCGTTTATGCCCAAGCCATTCCGGGTTTTGAGCCCGACATGACCGTAATGGGCAAGGTTATTGGTGGCGGCATGCCGCTAGCGGCCTTTGGTGCCAAGCGGGCTGTGATGGAACATCTGGCCCCACTAGGCAGCGTCTATCAGGCTGGCACACTGTCCGGCAACCCGGTGGCAACTGCGTGTGGCTTGGCTACGCTCAAAGAGATCAGCAAGCCCGGTTTTTATGACGCATTGGCACAAAAAACCCGCGCACTGATCAACGGCATGAGTCAAGCCGCAACTGCTGCAGGAATACCATTTTGCGGCGACAGCGAAGGCGGCATGATGGGGTTTTATCTGCTGGAAAAACTACCCCAGAACTACGCTCAAGTGATGAAAACCGACAGCGCCGGATTCAACCAGCTCTTTCACGGCCTGCTGGACCGGGGTGTCTACATTGCACCGGCGCTGTACGAGGCCGGATTCGTCAGCGCTGCTCACACCGATAGCGACATTGAAGCCACGGTTGTGGCGGCACAAGAAGTTTTTCAATTACTATTGAAGTAATAGCTTATAACGCTTGCTAGGTAAGCTCTTGGCACATCTTTTATATGTGAATTTTGACGGCATATTCTTGAGCACTGACGCACCTCAATTCAACCTGAGCTGCGTCAGTCAACTCCCCCTTTCAGTGCATGGATACGGTCGGTGTCAAATGCCGATCAATCAAAAAATAAAATCCCAATGCCAGTAGCAACGCAATATCGTTGCTGCATTGCAATAGAATTTGGCGGTAGCCTGCATCCACTGGTTACCAAGCAGTTACTCAAAACATAGAAAGCGACGTATGTCTGAATCAGCGGCAACCACAGCAAAAAAACGACCCGAGTTCTACAACATTGACGGTAAATCTCTCATCAGCTACCGATGGCCGCTAGCTTCGCTGGCATCTGGTATGCACCGCGTCAGTGGTGCAATTCTGTTTTTTCTGATGCCGTTCATCATCTGGATGTTTGACAACTCAATCTCATCGGAGATCTCTTTCGGTAAATTCAAATCAGTTTTTGAGGTGGGCGTGCTGGGTCTGCCAGGTTTTATCTGGAAATTGGCCACTCTGGGGCTGATTTGGGCCTGCCTGCACCACCTCTTGGCAGGTCTGCGCCATCTATGGATGGACACCCACCACGAGCATGTCACCAAAGACATTGGTAGGCAATCAGCAGCATTTGTACTGGTCGCCACGATCAGCCTCACCTTGGTGCTGGGCGCCAAACTGTTCGGTCTTTACTAAATTCAGGAGTTATTCATGTCTGTTAATTATGGTTCAAGGCGCTTGGTTGTTGGCGCGCACTATGGTATGCGCGACTGGTTGTCGCAGCGAGTAACTGCGGTGTTGATGGTGTTGTTTACGCTTTTGGTGCTGGCCCAACTCATTTTCAGCAAGGGCCCAATTAGCTATGAATTGTGGAGCGGAATATTTGCGGCACAGTGGATGAAATCCCTGACATTTGCTGTCATTTTGTCCCTGTTCTACCATGTGTGGGTGGGTATGCGCAACATTTTCCAGGATTACGTCAAGCCCTACGGCGTGCGCTTTGTACTGGATGTTTTTTGCATTGTCTATATGCTTTCCTGCTCTGGCTGGGCCATTCAAGCCCTGTGGCGCCTGTAAATCTTCCGCCAGTCGCGCGCCAGCCATTTGACCCCTGTATTGATTGTCATAGTGGTACCAAAGCTGGTGCTTGTCGCATCCCAAACCCGAGACTTAATATAAATCATGACTGCTTCTTCCAAACTTTCCACGCGCAAATTTGATGTCGTTATTGTTGGTGCCGGTGGCGCTGGCATGAGCGCATCGCTGCAACTGGCCAACGCCGGCCTGAATGTCGCTGTGCTCTCCAAGGTTTTCCCGACCCGTTCGCATACGGTTGCTGCACAGGGCGGCATTGGTGCGAGTTTGGGCAACATGGCCGAAGACAACTGGCATTACCATTTTTATGACACCATCAAGGGGTCTGACTGGCTGGGTGACCAGGATGCGATCGAGTTCATGTGCCGTGAAGCACCGAAAGTAGTTTACGAACTTGAGCACTTTGGCATGCCCTTTGACCGCAATCCAGATGGCACCATTTATCAACGTCCTTTTGGTGGTCACTCCAGCAACTACGGCGAAAAACCAGTGCAGCGAGCCTGTGCTGCAGCAGACCGCACCGGGCATGCCATGCTGCACACCCTCTACCAACAAAATGTCAAGGCCCGAACCAATTTCTTCGTCGAATGGATGGCACTGGACTTGATCCGCGATGCCGATGGCGACGTAGTAGGTGTCACAGCCCTCGAAATGGAAACTGGTGAGATCCATATTTTGCAAGCCAAGAGCGTCATGATGGCTTCTGGCGGTGCCGGTCGCATCTTTGCTGCATCTACCAACGCCTACATTAACACGGGCGATGGTTTGGGCATGGCTGCGCGTGCCGACATCCCGCTGCAGGACATGGAGTTCTGGCAGTTTCACCCCACCGGCGTTGCTGGTGCAGGGGTGTTGCTGACGGAAGGCTGCCGTGGTGAAGGCGCAATTTTGCGCAACAGCAACGGCGAGCGCTTTATGGAGCGTTATGCCCCAACCATGAAAGACTTGGCACCACGCGACTTTGTGTCGCGATGCATGGATCAGGAAATCAAGGAAGGCCGTGGTTGCGGTCCGAAAAAGAACTACATCAACCTGGACATGACGCACCTTGGTGCCGAAACGATTGCCCTTCGCTTGCCAAGCGTGTTTGAGATTGGCCACAATTTCGCCAACGTCGACATCACAAAAGAACCGATTCCGGTGATCCCGACCAACCACTATCAAATGGGTGGCATCCCCAGCAACATCAGCGGGCAAGTTGTCATACCTGGCAGCAGTGGCGCACAGGAAGTCGTCAATGGCCTGTACGCAGTCGGCGAGTGCGCATGTGTCAGTGTGCACGGCGCAAACCGCCTAGGCACCAACTCATTGCTCGATATCGTGGTTTTTGGACGTGCCGCAGGCTTGCACATCATTGAGTTCAACAACAAGAACAAGGAACATAAACCTCTGCCGGCCAACGCAGCGGATATTTCCCTGGGACGACTTGACAGATTGAACACGGCAGCGACCGGAGAATACGCGCAGACCGTGGCCGGCGACATGCGCGACATCATGCAGCAGCACGCCAGCGTGTTCCGAACCCAGGCCAGCATGGACGAAGGCGTTGCCAAGATTGCCCAATTGCGTCAGCGGGTCACCGATATCAAGCTGACTGACAAGTCGCAAATCTTCAACACTGAGCGTATTGAAGCACTCGAAGTCGAAAACATGATTGAAGTGGCACAGTCAACCATGGTGTCGGCAGCGGCGCGGCACGAATGCCGTGGTGCCCACAGCGTGATGGATTACGACCGACCGGCTGACGATGCCACCTGCCCCCTGGGCCGGGATGATGTCAATTGGCTCAAGCACACCTTATGGGACAAGGCAAGCAACAGCCTTAGTTACAAGCCAGTGAACCTCAAACCACTGACGGTCGCCTCCGTGCCACCAAAAATTCGCACCTTCTAAACTTCGGCTCTACTGGCTTTAATTCTCATTTGACATATTGCTGGACAGCCCTTCAAAGCACGTCCTCATCTAAGGAAGCAAATCATGGCTAAACGTACTGTTCAAATTTACCGCTACAACCCAGATACCGACAGCAAGCCCTATATGCAAACCATCGAGATTGAACTTGATGGCAGTGAGCGTATGTTGCTCGACGTTTTGACAAAGCTAAAGGCAATTGATCCAACACTTTCGTATCGACGTTCATGCCGCGAAGGCATTTGCGGCTCGGACGCAATGAATATCAATGGAAAAAACGGATTGGCTTGTCTGGTCAATATGCTCACGCTTCCCGATACCATCGTGCTCAAGCCCCTGCCAGGTTTGCCGGTGATACGTGATCTGATCGTTGACATGACCCTGTTCTTCAAGCAGTACCACTCCATCAAACCGTACCTCGTCAACGACAGCCGTCCGCCCGAAAAAGAGCGTCTGCAAAGTCCTGAAGAGCGGGAAGAGCTCAATGGTTTGTACGAATGCATCCTGTGTGCGAGCTGCTCGACCAGTTGCCCTGTGTTCTGGTGGAATCCCGACAAATTTGTTGGCCCGGCAGGCTTGCTTCAAGCCTACCGGTTCATATCTGACAGCCGCGACGAGGCGACCAGTGAACGTTTGGACAATCTTGAAGATCCGTATCGCTTGTTCCGCTGCACCACCATCATGAATTGTGTTGATGTATGTCCCAAGGGGCTTAATCCCACCGTCGCTATCGGGAAAATCAAGGAAATGATGGTCCGCCGTGCCCTCTGATCCCGTATGAATAGTGCTGTCGTGCCTGCCTTGGACACCCTGATTGGTCAACGTGAGTTAAGTAAATTGAGGTGGCGTTGCCGTCGGGGATTGCTTGAGAACGATATTTTTATAGAGCGTTTTTTTAATAAATAT
>CAIYNH010000730.1 GCA_903927495.1 uncultured beta proteobacterium | reverse complement strand
GGTGATGCTGTTCATCACTTTCACCCTGCTGATGCTGCAGTTGCACAGTTTCAGCCGCGCCATGCTGGTGTTTTTGACCGGTCCGTTAGGTATTGCCGGTGTGGCTGCCGCACTGTTGCTGCTGAACCGACCCTTTGGTTTTGTGGCGTTGCTGGGTGTGATCGCCCTGATGGGCATGATTCAGCGCAATTCAGTGATTTTGATTGATCAGATCGAGCAGGATCGTGCTCGTGGTGTGCCGGCCTGGGAGGCGATTGTGGAGGCCGCTGTGCGGCGCCTGCGCCCGATTGTGCTGACTGCTGCAGCTGCCGTGCTGGCAATGATCCCGCTTTCTCGCTCAGTGTTCTGGGGGCCGATGGCGGTGGCAATTATGGGTGGTCTGGTGGTTGCCACGGTGTTGACCTTGTTGGCGCTACCAGCCATGTATGCGGCGTGGTTCAAAGTGCGCAGATAGTGGTTAATAAGGAATGTTCACCCCGGCGGTTATGCCATAGGCTTTGGCTACAGCAATGTTGCTGTTGTCCATGCGCAATCCCATATAAAACCAAGGGTGCAACAGTGACAGCCCGAGGGTGTTAAAGCGCACATCGTATTCCGCTCTGACTTGCCACAGGGCGTTCAGGTGGTAGCTTACGCCCAGCTGGGGAAACCAGTCACCCTGGGTGTAACTGCTGCTAGCTTGCAGCTCAAAGTTGCCAAGCGGGTAATTGGCGGCTAACCATAGCTTGGGGTCGAGGTTTTGCCCCAGGTTTTGGTAGCTGCTCATGCGGGAAGCTGCCGGGTAATAGTTGACGTAACCGTTGGCATCGTAATACTTGGCAGCCGTGCCGCTTCGGTAAGTTGCCACATTAGTAGGCAAGTCGATCCAATCGATGCGCCCCAGCAAATCTGCTACCGCCAATTCCAGACTGGCTCCGCTGGGCGGGTGCTTGAGCACCAACCCTGTATCTAGTGCATAGCCGCTACCCGAGACGCTGGTCTGGCGACCATACGGCGCATTAAAGCTGGCCAGGTCAGTCGTGTTCATCAGGCTGTCAGAGGTGCTCCGGTTCACATTGGCGTTAAAGTCTTTGGTGTTGAGTGTGAGCACCTGCCCCGTCATGGTTTCAAGTTTGATGCGCTTGCCGTGCAGGTAGGAGATACCCCAGCCCAAATCGAGTTGCCATGCATTGGTCATGTTCATCGTAAAACGCTTGCTCAGACGCAAGCCATCGGCTTCAAATCCACTGACTTGGTAGTCAAGTGGGTAGCTGTGTGCTGGTGTGTAGCCACTGTTGGTATTGAACTGATGCACCAGGTCGGAGGTGTCTCGGTTGGCTAGCACCCTGGCATCGGCCCGATACAAAGCACCCAGTCGATAACCTTGCCATTGCAGGCCAGCTTCCGCGCGCACCGCCAGCAAGCCCAGATTGCTGCCAGTGCGTGGTGTGTAGTCGCTGGCCCATTCACCGTCGTAGTGCTGCATGGCGACCTGGTCATTGGCCTCGAAACTCGCCAGAGCAGCGTAAGCACTGTTGGTTTGACCATTTTTGGCAGGGTTGTCAACCGCCAGCAGACCCTCAGCCGGGGTCAGCAGGGGCAGGAAAAGGCAAGGTAGCAGCGTGATAAATTTAGGATGAAGCATGCGCAGTATTTTCTAGGAACAAAAAAAATCCGGCGGTTGGTGACCGCCGGATTGGTTTAGCAGATGATCTATCTGATCGTTATGGTGCGGTCATTAGCGACTCAGTCAAGCCATCAATGTAAGAGATAGAACCGTTACTGATGTCAGCTTGTTTAACCCCCGCGACACTCGCCACACCAGTATTGTTCTGACCGTCAAACACCACCTTCACATTGTCCTGATTGAGCAAGGTCAGCACCGGCGAGATGTTGCTGGCATTGTTGACCGTCATCGTGCCAGTCACACTCTCGTTTAAATCTGTGTACGTCAGCGTTACATCACTGGTGGTTTGGCTGGTCGTTGCCATGTTCATGACCAGTTTCAGCAACTGCCGACTTGGCGACTGTACGTTTCCAGTGAAGTTTGCCGTGCCTTGCTTGTAGTTGGTTGCTGAGTCAGGCAGCATGGAGTGGTAGGTGGCGTAATTGCTGATGCCAACAGTTACAAGTCCGGTGAAAACTTGCCCTGCGCCACCTGTTGATGTATCGCTCATGCTGCCGTTAAACGCCACATTGGTCGGAGAATTTACGCGATCGAGATCGGTGACAAATGTGCCTAAATCAATAGTGCCCTTGAATGTCGTCGCTGATGTCTTGGCTGCTCCAATCAACTTGACCGCCACGCCAACTGAGCCTGTCGTCGCCTTATTGGTTTCATCGGCATCAAAGTAGCTGCCCGTATCAAACGACAAATTCACGGTTTTGGTTGAATCCGTGGCTGAAGTCGTGGCGACCGATCCATTGATTGCATAGCGGTAGTTGTTGCCCGCCAAAGCGCTGCGTTGCATCGAAATCACCAAAGTGTCAGCCGTGGTTGCTGGCGTAGTACCCGTAGTGATAGCCGACGGTGGCATGGTGCCATTGAGCGCCAAACTGGTGGTAACGGCGCTAGAGCCAGTGCCAGTCATGGTTTTGCTGACGGTACCGCTGCCGGTTGGGACACCGGTTGCTACGGTTATGGCACCTACAACATCAATGCTGGGACCTGAAGTGCCAGAAGTAACTGGCACGTTGTAGCGTGTTGCCGTGTAGGTATATTGGTTGGCTGCAGTGCCTGTCATTTCAATCACCACAAACTTCAGCCTGTTATTAGCATAATCGGCTGAATTCTGACCGGCGTGCGCGCAGGTCAGTTTGCTGGTAACGGTGGCGGCTACACCAGTGTTGGTCCAGCACAGAGAATAGTTGCCAGAACCATACCAAGCTGACAAAACGCTGCCATTTTGGCGCATTAAGACCGGAATCGCAGGCGCACTAGGAATTCGAGATGGTGGTACTGCAATAGAAAATCCGAACGAATTTAGGCTGGTGTAGGCCATCGCATCTTCAAAGGTGCTCATGTCGCTACTGATAGCAGATAAACGGCCAGACACGTTGGTTAGATTCGGGCTGATGTTCGCATTCAGATCATTGGCCATGCGGGTGGACTGGGTATCCAGGAAGCTATTGATACCGGTCCCAGCCGTGTTCCAGTTGATGCGAAGCTGATTGAACATCGCCTTGGTCATGGACAGCGGGGTCAATGCGACAGGCTCAACATAGGTAATGTTATTGGGCAAAGTCACGATTTTCAAGGTATCCAGAAGTTTGTCTTGCCCGGTGCCGTTGGTGACAAAAATATTCGTGATCGGATTAAACGTTGTTGGGTTGAGGCCGACAGCCGTAATTTGGGCGCTCAGTGATTTACTCAGGTCGGCAATTGCCGTCGAGATGGCACTTGTGTTGCTTGTCAAAATCGTCTTGAGTGCAGTAGGGGTGAGTGCTTGAACACCACTGAGTCCACCCGACACTGCCACATCTGAGGCCACTTTGGTGGTCAAGCCGGTGATATTGATGGTGATGAAGCCGCCAACAATGGGTGCTTGGTTGGTCAAAGAATACCGCTTGATCGAGTTATCCGGTCGAGTGACTTCGGCAATCATGGGTGGTGTAAAGCCGCCAATGTGAAGGCGAAAGTAGCCGTTTGCATCGGTAGTGCCGGTGGTAGATTTACCAAGGCTGTCAGTGATCTTGACGGGTGCATTGGCAATGGGTGCGCCGTCACCAGCCGAGCCGTCACCACCTGCATCACCGCTGGAGTCGCCACCACCGCTGAAAAATGCGCCTGCACTCTGTCCAAAACTGTCGCAGTTGGTTGCGCAAGCCGTGCTACTACCCCCCCCCCCGCCTCCGCCGCACCCTGCTAGCAGGAGCCCGCTTGCACAGATGCCAATTAACATGCGTTGCCACAAGCTCGTAGAGCCCGTGCGACCCGATTTGGTTAATATGTTCACTTGGATTTGCCCTTTTTGTTGATCAGAAGTCAAGGCCTCTGGAGATGGAAACCGGTTGATCTTACGGTACACATTAATGCGACTCCATGGGCAGGGTGAAAAAATTTCTAAAAATAGGCGGACCTTCATTGCCCTACTTCGTTTGTTAACCGGGTTGACATTGGGAATCTCACCAAATTTACGTGCCAATTTGGCTGTTAAGGCTTACTGATAAAGTGTTATTCGCTCTAAAAATAGGAGTGCATATGGGGGTCATTTCACACCACAACAGGCTCGACCTCCAGCCGGATGCCAAAGCGCTCATAGACACTGGTTTGAATGGCCAGCGCAAGTGTCATGACTTCACCGCCTGTAGCGCCTTCCGCACCCGTGCCTCTATTGACCAGCACCAAGGCCTGTTTTTCATACACAGCGGCCTGGCCGACCGATTTGCCACGCCAGCCGCAAGCATCAATCAGCCAGCCAGCGGCCAGCTTGATGGCACCGCTGGGCAACGGGTAATGCACCACCTTGGGGTCGCGGGCGATGATGTCAGCGCATTGTTCTGGGGTGACAGTCGGGTTCTTGAAGAAACTGCCGGCGTTGC
>CAIYNH010000729.1 GCA_903927495.1 uncultured beta proteobacterium | reverse complement strand
ACTCTGGGTACGTTCCAAACGCGCCATGGATTCAACCAGTGCCTGTCGCTCCAATTCCAACTCGGCATTTGAAAGCAGCAACTCCTGGGTACGAGCCTCAACCCGCCACTCCAGTGATCGGTTCGCGGTCTCTAGGTTCAATTTGGCCGCACGTACCTGTTCGTTCACCTCAACCAATGTGCGATTACGCTCGGACAACAAGGTAAACAAGTCAATCAATGCTGCGGAATACACGGCGTTAGGGGCACCACCCAGGGAATTCAGCGAGGCATAGGCATGCTCCGGCGTATCCCCCGTGCGAATGGCTTGCACCTGACTGGCCATACGCTTGTCTTCAGACAGGATGTGAAAAGACAACCAACTGGTGAGAAAGCGCAACAAATCAGCACCGGTCAGGTTACCGGATTGCTCATACTGGCGTCGCATCAGAAGTACTTCATCGACAAATTCCGAGTGCGTTCGACGATGCTGCTCAAAATAGCCAGGTGCTACCTGCACCTGCGTCATCAGATCTTCTTCATGTTTAAAGTGGGTGGCCGCGTACCGAATCAATTTATCGAGCAATGGCGCAACTTCACGTCTCGCTTCATCACCACCAATGGCCAGTTGCGGTGCCACCGCATTGATCATGTCAACCAGTGCATGGTGCTGTGCATCCACAGACTCGATGCCGGTTACAAAATACTCACTCCAAGCCATCAGCATCATGGCGCAATCTCGCCACTCACACCCTCACCCGCAGGTGCAACGGGAGAATTTCTAGCGTCTATTGGCAAGGTCATGCGAAACGTGCTCCCATGACCCGGTACTGAACGCACAATCAGTGTTCCACGATGCTGTTTGACAATACCGAAAGCAATCGACAGCCCTAGACCCGTCCCCTGTCCTGCGGGTTTGGTGGTGTAAAAGGGATCAAATATGCGTGACTGTTTCTCTGCTGCTATGCCACAGCCTGTGTCCTGGACTTCAATCCAAACCTGCTCACCATCGCGACCGGTACGGATGGTAATGCAACCTTGCCCGGTGATCGATTGCGCCGCATTGACCAACAGATTCATCACCACTTGATTGATCTGGGAGACCACACAACGGATTTGCGGCACCTGACCATAGTCACGCACAACATCAGCCTTGTACTTGAGTTCATTCCAGACCACATTGATCGTACTCTCCAACGCTGCATGCAAATCGGCCCACTGAAACTCGGTATCACCGACACGTGCAAAATTTTTCAAATCAACAACAATTTTGCTGACACGGTCAACCCCCTCACGGGACTCCACGATCAAAGTCGGCAAATCAGCGGCCAAAAAATCAAAATCTGCGACCTTTTTGGCGGCTTGAGCCAGTTTGAAAACATCCGTGAAAGACTCACCGAGCTGAAGCTCTACCTCTTGGTAAGTCCTGATAATTTCAAGCAACTGCTCTACATAAATGGCTAGCGAGCCGAGGTTCGATTTGACAAAAGCAATGGGGTTGTTGATTTCGTGCGCTACACCTGCAGCCAGCTGGCCAATGGCAGCCATCTTTTCGGATTGCAACAACTGCATCTGGATATCGGCCAGACTTCGATTCGCCGTCACCAGTTCTTCGACCCGTTGTTTCAAGGCTTTTTCTACTCTGACACGCCGGACAATGCGCCACATGTCGTTGCCAAGCAGGCGCAGGTCATCCACATCATGGTCGTCGTAATCGCTGGTTTTGTTTCCCACACCTATCATCATGCGAATCAGGCCATTTTCGATGACGGGAACGGAAATCAAACGTGTTAAAGGTGTATGTCCATCCGGCAGACCACGCTTGTCAACATAGCCAGCATAGTCATTAAAAATGACCGGCTCGCTTCGACGTACACAGTCAGCCCATATTCCCGCCTGACTCACAGGATAGTGCCCATCATAAGATGCAGTGCACCCCATGAGAGCACTGGCAGTCCAGGTCACCAACTCCAAGGTCTCCTGATCATCATTGACAAAATGTAAAAAACCAATATTGCTATGCGTCAACGACTGCGCCAGTTCCAACCCATCGGTCAAAAACTCTTTTTCCGACGAGTGGCCACCCAGTTCGCTAATTCGCAGCAGGGCGCGAGTGCGTTCATCTGCATGTTTACGTTCTGTGACATCCAGACTAAGTCCACCCAAGAACCGCTCACCAGTGCCATCGTCCATCACAAACATACTGGTTTCATTGTGGTGACCATTAAAAACTTCTTCGAAGGTTCGGCTACCACCTTGTGCCAACATCTCATGATCCAGCTTGGTAACGGTTTCAGCAAAATCCTGCGGAAAAATGTCATGCGCAGTCTTGCCAATCAGAGTTTGCGGGTCAACTCCGAGCACGTTTCCCAGGTTTTTATTGACCATCAATAAACGCAATTTACTATCTTTAACGAATGCAACCCCCGGTAACTGGTCAATAAAACGCTGCGTCAACATCTGCGCGCTGCGCATTCGATTTTCAGTACTGCGACGCTCGGTAACGTCGTGAACCGCTGACATCAGATAGGTATGCCCGCTATAGTCGATTGGGCTGGTGAAAACCTCCACATCACGTACATCGCCGCTTGCAAGTCGATGCTGGAAGTCAAAATACGATTTATTAGTACTGACCGAAAAGGCCATTTCTTGCCTGATTTGATCCGGACTCAAGACATTGATGTCCATAATATTCATTGATTTGAACGTTGCCTGATCCCATCCATAAAAATTAATGGCCCTGATGTTGGCATCCACAATACGGCCATTGTCAGGATCAACAACCAGCATGGGCATGCAACTACTGGAAAACAAGGCGTTGTACCGAACTTCACTTTCGAACAAATCAAACTCTGCCTGTTGCCGTTGGGCATCGTGCTCAAAAAAATCGAGCGCATAGCTAATATTTGATGCGAGTTGCGTCAGGAGTTTACGCGCCAAGTCATCAAAAACCCCAGGCTCATTGGCATATATGCTCAAGACACCAACCGGAACGGTGCCCACCCGCAACGGAATGGCAGCCGCTGAATGCCACCCATGAACTTTGGCCAGATCTCGCAATCCCAGCATTGCCGGATCACTCAAAATATCCTGGGACCAAACAGAACAATCATCAAAAATGGCAGTTCCTGCAGGATCACGGTGATTCGGGCTTTGAACCTGCACATTAAGCTCAATGGACTCAAAATAGCTTCGTCCTACACCAAAATGTGCCTGCGGCCAGAGTCGGGTGTCACCCTTGTCCAACATGCCGATCCAGACCGCATTCATTGCCCCCAAATTGACGACATGCCGGCATATTTCATCAAATAGCTGGGTCTGACTGGTACTACGAATAATGGCTTGATCGCATTTCAGGAGGGCACGATACAAGCTCAGCAACTGCGGCTGCAAGTCCTCTGTCAAAGTGATAAGTTTCATTCTGTGATGGCCACCCAGGTGATTTTGTAATTTCTCACAGCGAGCGGTCTTGCCATACTTCTGCCGTTAAATTCAAGTCACTTGAGATCTCAAAGTCAATGATCTTGCGGATCACAGCATTGTCAAGCGCATGCCCGGCCGTCAGCATTAGCATGCCGCTGGGCGTGATCAGGTCACGCGATAACACCATACCTTCCTTCAAGTCGCGGGTTCTGACCGTCTTTTCAACAGCACGATCTTTTTTCGCATCTTCTCGTGAGACACCTCCGTGCAGTACCACCAGAGCATCTACAACGTCAGGGTCATAACGCCTGCCACTGCTTTGAACCAGCACCGTCTGCGCCTGCTGCGGGTCGAGCCGTCGCTGCCCCAGCATGCCAAATTGCAGGCTGTCAAAATCAATGGCGACTGCCAGGATCCTGGCACCCAGCGGAATATTGTGATCGGCTAGTCGATTGGGATAGCCGGCACCGTCAAACCGCTCCAATTGAGCACCAATGATCTCGATGGCTCCCCTCAACTCCCCAAAAGGCATCAGCAGTTGCTCAGCTCGCGCCGGATGTTTGCGATAGACCTCAAGTTGCCGGGTGTTCATCATGATCACCGGTGTCGACAACAATTCGTCGTCAAATCCAACCTTGCCAATTCCATGCAGCAAACCGGCCACAAATATCTCTTGTGCTTGCTTGCCATCAAGTCCGAGTCTTGTCGCTATT
>CAIYNH010000728.1 GCA_903927495.1 uncultured beta proteobacterium | reverse complement strand
TGCTTCCATGTCCACCGCCACAATACGCGACACACCCTGCTCCTGCATAGTCACACCAATCAGTTGCTTGGCCATCTCCATCGCTATCTTATTGTGGCTGATGAACAAGAACTGCGTATCGGTACTCATACTGGCCACCAGTTTGGCATAACGTTCAGTGTTGGCATCATCCAGCGGTGCATCAACCTCATCCAGCAAACAAAACGGTGCCGGATTGAGTTGAAAAATGGCAAACACCAGCGCAATGGCTGTCAGCGCCTTTTCACCGCCAGACAGCAGTGCGATGCTCTGGTTCTTTTTGCCAGGCGGCTGGGCAATCACCTGCACGCCTGAGTCCAAAATCTCGTCGCCGGTGACCACCAGACGGGCATTGCCACCGCCGAACAGTTCCGGGAACATCTTGCCAAAGTGCTCGTTGACCTTGTTAAAAGTGCCTGAGAGCAGCTCACGGGTTTCCCCGTCAATCTTTCTGATGGCATCTTCCAGTGTGCTCATCGCTTCGTTCAAATCAGCCGACTGGGCATCCAGAAAATGCTTGCGCTCACTGGCAACTGCCAGCTCATCAAGGGCAGCCTGATTCACCGCACCCAAAGCCACGATGTCGCGGTTGATGCGGTCAATGTCGCCCTGTAAACCAAGCAGGCGCACGCCGTCTTGAGTTATCGACAGCGCCACCACGTCGAGATCCGCCTTGGCATCTGCCAGCAACTGGGTGTATTGCTCAAAACCCAGGCGCGCGGCCTGCTCCTTGAGCTGGAACTCAGTGATTCGGGCACGCAGCGGATCCAACTCACGCTCCAATTGCAAACGGCGCTCATCGCTGGCACGCAGTTTATTGGTCAGGTCGTCGTACTGGCTCCGTTTGGCCCCCAAAGCCTGCTCGGAGGCGAGCTTCACGGCCAGCGCCTGCTGCAGGCCACCTTGCGCTGCAGCATCATTCAAGCGGCCTAATTCTTCCTGGGCTCTTTGGCTCTCAGAGCTTACTGCACTAGTTTGAGTAGCTGCAGTTTCTATAGCACGCACCAACTCTGCCCGGCGTGCCTCCAGGCTACGCAGGTTAAAACTGGCCTCCTGCTTCTCACGCTCCAGGCTGCGCTGCTGTTCGCGGCAACCGGCCAGTTTGCGCTCGGCGCTAATCACCTGGTCATCGAGCTCTGCATGACGCTCCTGGTTGTCGGCGAGTAACATGTCAAGCTCTTCAAAGCGCGACTCGGCCGTCACCCTGCGCTCCTGCAATTCGTCGAGTTGGGCCTCTATCTCATCCATGTCACTGGCAATCTGTTGACTGCGATGGCGCGCCTGTTCGGCTTGCTGGGTGAGGCGCAAAGTCTCTACTTGCAGTTCATGGACTCTAGCCTGCGCCGCCGTCGCCTGGGTTCGTGCGGCCTGCAGACGCTGCGCCCCATCGGTATAGGCTGATTCGGTCCGAAACAGCACAGCTCGTGCTTCATCAGCTATCAAAACCTGAGCACGCAGCTCTTTTTCAAGGTTTTCAATCTCTTGCGCGCGCGCCAGCAAGCCGGCCTGCTCCGAGTCGGGTGCATAAAAACTCACACTGTGACGAGCCACCGCGTGCCCTGACTTGACGTAAATCACCTCTCCCACTAGCAACTGGTCACGGCTGGCCAGCGCTTCTGCCAGACTGGCAGCAGTAAATATGCCTTGCAACCAATCGTCCAGCAATGCTTTTTGACCTGCATCATGCAGTCGCAGCAAGTCTGACAAGCGCGCCCGGCCCTCGCCTGGCGTGGCATGGCTGACTAAAGGTGGGCTGAAAAAGGCTAATTTTGCTGGCGGTGCATCTTGCGCAAAAGCCCGCACCAGGTCCAGCCGGCTTACTTCGAGCGCACCCAAACGCTCACGCAGTGCGGCTTCCAGCGCATTTTCCCAACCTTGCTCAATATGCAGGTGGGTCCACAAGCCGTGCAAATGGTCGAGCCCATGCTTTTGCAGCCAGGGCTGCAGCTTGCCGTCGGTCTTGACCCTTTCCTGCAAAGCCTTGAGTGCTTCAAGTTTCGCTGATAAATCTGCACGGTTGGCCGATTCGCGGTTCACGGTTTGTTGCTGCTGGCGTCTACGCCCATCCAGATCGGGCACGCTCAAAGTCAACTCTTCCAACCTGGCCTTTTCTACTTCAACAGCCTCCAGCGCTAGTGCCAGTTGTTGCAGCCGCTCTGATAACAGGAGTTCATCGGGGGCCACCAGGGTCTTGCGATCCTGCAGCAGGCGCTCACGACGGATATTAATCTGGCGGGATTGCTCTTCGATGCTGCGCTGCTCGGCGGCCAGCACACCTATTTGCTGCTGCACCTGCGTGACGCTGGCGCGTTGCTCGTTGGCGGCACGCTGCTTTTGGCGCAAAGCTTCTTCCAGCTCTGGCACCACCTGGGCCTGCTCTTCCACCTGAGCTGAGAGCAATTCATTTTTTTCTTCACCCAACAGCTCAAGCTCGGCCAGGTCTTCCAGCGCAAGCTGCGAGTCATGACTGCGACTGGCCCACTCTGCGGCTTGTGCCTGTAGGGCTTTTAAACGCAACTCAACGCGCTGACGACTTTCAATGACAAAACGGATTTCAGCCTCCAAGCGGCCGACTTCGGTGCTCGCTTCGTACAACTTGCCTTGGGCCTGGTTGACCTGGTCACCGGCGGCGTAGTGAGCCTGGCGCACGGTTTCTAGCTCAGCCTCGATGTGGCGCAAATCAGCCAACCGGGCCTCCAACGCATTGAGCGCGCCCAAAGCCTCGGTTTTGACCTTTTCCTGATCCGCTTGGGACTCAGATCGCTTCAAAAACCATAGCTGACTCTGCTTGAGTGACGAGGCTTGTGACAGGTTATTAAACTTTTTTGCAACCTCTGCCTGCTTTTCAAGCCGATCCAAATTGGCATTCAATTCGCGCAAAATATCTTGCACCCGGGTCAGATTTTCACGCGTGTCACTCAGTCGGTTTTCGGTCTCACGGCGGCGCTCCTTGTATTTGGAGACACCGGCCGCTTCTTCTAGAAACAGGCGCAGTTCTTCAGGTTTGCTCTCGATGATGCGGCTGATCGTGCCCTGGCCAATGATGGCATAGGCGCGTGGCCCCAGCCCTGTGCCGAGAAACACGTCTTGCACGTCGCGTCTGCGCACCACCTGGTTGTTGATGTAATAGCTGCTGTTGCCGTCACGGGTCAGTACGCGCTTGACGGCGATCTCGCCAAATTGACTCCATTGACCGCCAGCGCGGTGGTCGTCGTTGTCAAATACCAGCTCGACGCTGGCACGACTGGCTGGTTTGCGGGTGGTGGTGCCGTTAAAGATCACATCCTGCATCGACTCGCCGCGCAGTTCAGAGGCCTTTGACTCACCCAGCACCCAGCGCACCGCGTCCATGATGTTGGATTTGCCGCAACCATTAGGTCCGACCACACCGACCAGTTGCCCAGGCAGCAAGAAATTGGTCGGCTCGGCAAACGACTTGAACCCCGATAACTTGATTGAATTAAGACGCACGGAAAACGCTGGAAACTACTGAATTAAAGAGGTCAGACGGTCAAAGCCGTAGACAAATTTGTGTGAATCAAAAGTGAAGGTGGTCATGCCACAAACTATAGCCTACTTCGTATTCGGAAATAGCCAGGATCGCGTTTTGACGGTGCAGGCGGGGTGCAGCTCCAGATACCCAGAGCGCAGAGCAGTGAGCAACATGTATGCAATACAACGAAGCAAGCCGTCTTCCAGTGCTACCGGAAATGAATAATTCGAACCTTCGGCATCCCTGGCACACCACTATTGAATTGGCGGGCAATCCATGCGCTCAGCTGAGCGCATTCCTGAAATTTTTGGCAGACGTGAATGGCGGTTAGTCTAATTCACCCTATTTTGATAGCAAGCTATGCTTTCTAGACAAGCGATGGCAAAGAT
>CAIYNH010000727.1 GCA_903927495.1 uncultured beta proteobacterium | reverse complement strand
CGCCAGTTCCAGCAAATTAGCTGTGCAGAAAAGGTCAGCTTAGCATATTGATGGAGCTTGCGGGATGCAGGGCGAACCGCCCTGCGCACAGTGTGTCTCGCCACATCAGTATCCCTGACAGCCGGCACCGGACTTATATCCCTTGGGGTTGACCATCGAATACAGACTGTGCTGCCAGCCAGAAGCAGGTAACACCGACCACCAAAGAGATGGCAACACCTGCAGCGGCACCCGAGGGATTGTGGGTGACATACTCGATATTGCCGACACCAACCAGCATGCACAGAATGGCGATAAAAAAATTCACCAGATTAAAAACAGTTTTCATGATATTCCCAAAAGGTGTTTAGTGTTTGAATTCAAAACGCGTGCCGGTCTGGCGACGGGTGTGCTGAGCCAGCCTTGCTGGCGCAATCCTGAGCCAGGCTGCGAAATTTTTCCAGCCAACGGCCAATATCTCGCCAATCGCTTGCGAGCGAAGTTGGTTGGCCTGTGCAATATGCGCTTGAAGATCGATGTAAGTGTTTTCCATGATTCGGTTCCTTTTGCAAAATCGTGCCTCTCTTGAAGACACGGTGCTACGATAACCGTCATGCTGCACTGCGGCAAACGATCAATTCTCATTCAACAGACCAGAAAAATTCATCCATGTTGTATCGCTTGCCACCTTTAGGCGCACTGCGGGCTTTTGAGGCAGCTGCGCGTCACTTGAGCTTCAAAAATGCAGCAGCCGAGTTGTCGGTAACTCCGACAGCAGTGAGTCATCAGATCAGAACGTTGGAGGAGTTTCTGGGTTTATCTTTGTTTAACCGGCTAACTCGAGCGCTGGAACTGACACCACAGGGTGAGGTCATGTTGCCAAAAGTCCGTGAGGGGATGGAGTGTTTTGCCGCTGCCGTGGAAAATATTCAGCAACATGTCAATGTGGGTCGCTTGATTGTGGTGGTGCCACCTTCATTCGCCACCCGCTGGCTGGTGCCACGCTTGCGCCGTTTTGCCGAATCTGAGCACAGCTTGAACCTGCACATCATCCGCTCGCTCAATGCCATCGATGGTGATCAGGTGCAGGCAGTTGAATTCGACAACGTCGATTTACGCCAAGAAGATTCATTGGTGGTGATCCGCTTTGGTACCGGTGCCTACCCAGGCCTTCATGTAGAGCGTATGTTCGGCTCGGATTACATCGCGGTGTGCAGCCCAAAACTGCTTGAATCTGACTCTCCGCTGCGCGATCCAGCTGACATGCGCCATCAGGTGCTATTGCATGACGATGCCACTGCCAGCGAACGCTCTGGCCCAAGTTGGGAAGAGTGGTTCAGGTTGGCTGGTATCAGTGCCGTCGACAGCAGTGCCGGGCCGCACTTCAGCGATTCCGGCCTGGTGTACGTGGCTGCGCTGGATGGCCTGGGTATGGCGCTGGCTTCCAAACCATTGGTCGCTACAGCCCTAGCGCAAGGCCGTCTAGTGGCACCGTTTGACATTGCAGTAGGGCAAAACTACGCCTATTACCTAGTAATCCCTGCGGCCATTTCAACCCGACCCGCTGTGAAAGCGTTTCGCAAGTGGTTGATCGAGGAGGCGCAAAAAGAAGAGCCATGCCGACCCAATTGAATCTGAATGAATGACTTGAGTGATCTATATACCCGTCAATTACATTACTGCTCCGACTTGCCATGGTAAAAACTCATCATTGCCATAACCGAGAACTTCGCTACGCACCTTCTCTCCAGAAGCGTGGCGAAGGATCGCGTCGAAGATTCGCTGGCTAATTACAGGCAGTGCCGTTCCGGTTACCAGGTCGCCGCAATTAACGTCCATATCGTCTCGCATGCGCTCAAACAGTGCGTTGTTGGTGGCCAATTTGATGGTCGGCACACCGGCACAGCCGAACGCCGAACCCCTTCCGGTGGTGAAACAAATGATCTGGGCCCCGCCCGCCGCTTGCCCGGTGGCCGATACCGGGTCGTAGCCAGGGGTATCCATGTAAACAAAGCCCTTGGCCTCAATCGGCTCGGCGTAAAGATAGACACCATTGAGCGTGCTGGTACCGCCTTTGGCGACTGCACCCAGTGATTTTTCAAGTATCGTAGTCAACCCACCAGCCTTGTTTCCGACTGAAGGGTTGTTGTCCATCTGATTGCCATTGCGCGTGGTGTAATCTTTCCACCACTGGATGCGCGCAATTAGCTTGTGCGCAATGTCGGGGCTGGCGGCACGTCGTGTCAGAAGATGTTCAGCTCCGTAAATTTCCGGGGTTTCGGAGAGAATAGTGGTGCCGCCCTGAGCAACCAGCATGTCGGACGTGCCGCCCAGTGCCGGATTGGCAGTGATGCCGGAATAGCCGTCAGAGCCGCCGCAGTTCAACCCGACAATCAGATCACTGACCGATGCTGACTCGCGCTGGTAGGTGTTGGCACGCTCAAGCATACTGGTGATCTGGGTGATCCCTTTTTTTATTGCGGCTGTGGTGCCGCCTTCGGCCTGCATCACCAGTTTTTGCAACATGCCTTGCTCATGGAATCCAATCATGTCCAGCATGGGCGCAATCTGGTTTTGCTCACAACCCAGGCCCACAAACAACACTCCGGCAAAGTTCGGGTGCTTGGCGTACCCCACCAGCGTACGGCGCAAGATGTCCATTCCCTCGCTGACAACACCCATGCCACAACCAAGTGGGTGCGGCAGTGCAATGATGCCATCGATGTTGGGATACCCAACCAGTCGATCAGGGTTGAAATAGTTGGCAATTGCGCGCACCACGGTGGCAGAGCAGTTTACCGACGCCATCACGGCGATGTAGTTGCGCGTTCCCACTCGTCCATTGGGGCGTTTGTAGCCCATAAAGGTCGCAGAATGCTCGATCTTTAGAAGTTCATGAGCCCCTTCGCCGATGCCGTAGTCGCGCGTGAACTCGCCCATGCCCAGATTGTGCGAATGCACATGCTGACCGGCAGCAATGTTTACCTTGGCAAAACCAATAATTTGGTTATAACGATGCACGGCAGCACCCGACGCAATATCACGCGCCGCCAACTTGTGCCCTGGTGGAACCATATCGCGCACCATTAGCTTTTCTGACGGGAGCGAAGTGCCGGGCAACAGTTGTTGGGTAGCGATCAGTACGTCGTCGGTAGGGTGTAAACGAATGACAGGTGATTGCGTCATATATTTCCTAAGTAATATCAACCACATGGATTCGCGGTTGTCACCAAATCGTGAAAGACAAAAGACCCCGCTCAGGGTCTTTTTCCGATGAGGTCTGGTTTTGGCCTAACTTAAAAAACCGGAGCCCCCTTGAGCAGACTCGGTATCCAGGTTGAGAAGGCAGGAAAATAGGTCACAACCGCCATCACGACGAACAGCGCGCCATAGAAAGGCATGATGCTTTTCATGACCTGCTCGACCGAGACCTCGCCAATCGCACAGCCGACAAACTGCGTGGTCCCCACTGGTGGAGTGTTTAAACCTAAAGCGCAATTGAGCAGCATGACGATACCAAACTGCACAGGCCCCATACCCATCTTGATCGCTAGCGGCAAAAATAGCGGAGTGCAGATCAGGATGGTGGAAGCCATGTCCATGAAGGTACCCAACAGAAACAAGATCAGGTTAATCAAGAAAAACATGATGAGCGGGTTGGTGGTAGCACTCAGCAACATTTCTGCAGTTTTATCCGGGATTTCCAAAATAGTCATGATGTACTGGAACATTGTCGATACACCAATCAGCAACAGCACTACCCCCGTCGTTTTGGCCGCCTTGGCACCAGCTTTCATGAGTTTTTCCCAGGTCATGGTGCGATAGCCAACAAAGGTCAAAAACAATGAATAGACCACCGCAATGCCAGCAGCTTCGGTGGCAGTGGTCACGCCCATAATGATGCAACCCAGGATAATTACCACGACAAACATCCCAGGCAATGCAGCAATACCTGAAGTCATCACTGCGTTCCATCCGGCAAATTTGTCCAGCGTGCTGCTACCGTCTGCATGGATTGGGTAGCCTTCTTTTTTGGCGACCCAGTAGGCTGCAAACAGCATACATACCATCAGCACCAGCACCGGCAGCAAACCGGCAAACATCAACTCACCAATCGAGACTCCTTTGATCATGATGTCATGGCCAGCCAGCATGCCACTGGTGCTGGACGCCGCAAATGCATAGATGATGAGGTTGTGTGAGGTCGGCATCAGTGCACCGCACAGCGACGCATGGGTCGTCACGTTGACGGCATAGTCAGCGCTATAGCCTTCTTTTTTCATCATCGGGATCATCACTCCGCCCATGGCCGACACGTCAGCCACAGGAGAACCCGAGACCCCGCCAAAGAGGGTGCATGCCACCACATTCGCCATGCCCAGGCCGCCGCGTTTGTGCCCGACCAAGTTGCGGGCAAAGTTGACAATTTTGTCGGCAATGCCCCCATGCAGCATTAACTCGCCAGAAAAAATAAAGAACGGAATAGCCAAGAATGAAAATACATTCATTCCGGAAATCATGTTCTGAAACGCCAGTTCCAACGGAAAACCTTCTGCCCAATAGGTTGCGATGCAACTGAGTGCGATCGAAAATGCAACCGGTACCCCAAGTAATAGGAATATCAAAAAGCTGATACAAAGTACAGTCAGTGCCATGATGGGATCACTTTCTTGTCGGATGACATGGCAATCAAATGCTCAATTGAAAATAGAATAATCAAAAAACCTGCCACAACACAGGGCAAATATCGGTAGGCCTCGGAAATGCTCAGGGTCGGAATCTGGTTGTGCCAAACCGAGGCCGCCATGGCCCAGCATCCCCAGCAGAGGAATCCGCCAAATACGATCGTTATCAGACCGACTACGTTACCCACCCAAAACTGAAACTTCGGTGGTAGCAAGCCAATGAGTGACTCCATTCCGATGTGACCTTCGTCACGGACTCCAGCGGCAGCACCAAACATGGCGACATTGATCACCAGAATGAGCGCTACTTGCTCAGACCAGGCTGGTGCATCATTGAGCAGGTAGCGCCAGATTACGGATCCAAACACCACCCCGACGATGCCAAGAAGGCACGATACGGCAATATACAAGGCCCATCGTGACAGCCGGGAATTCAACCAGGTCAACCATTTCATTGCTTCTCTCCAGAAAAAAACCCGAAAGCATCAGAGTACTTTCGGGTCATATCGTCGAACACAGCTATCTGACTCCGCTTTATTTGGTATTGACAATCTTTTGAACCAGAGCTTTCAGCGCAGGTGTTGGAGAGAACTTGTCCCATACTGGTTTCATTGCACCCACGAACTCTGCCTTGTTGACATCGTCAACAAAAGTGGCTCCAGCTTTCTTGGCAGCTTCTTTGGATGCCATTTCCTTCTTGCTCCACAGGTCAATGTAGTATGGGATGGTTTCTTTCACCGCATCGCGGATGATTTTGCGTTCTTCCGGGCTCAGGGTGTCCCACACCTTTTTGGAAAACACCAGCACTTCAGGTGCCATAACGTGTTGTGTTTCGCTATAAATTTGAGCAGCTTCGAAATGCTTTGCCGTCTCATAAGAAGGATAGTTGTTTTCAGCTGCATCCACCAGCCCGGTTTTCAGGGCGGTATACACCTCGGCCATCGGGATTGGTGTCGGATTGGCACCCATGGCCTGCACCAGACTGACCCACAAATCTGATTGTTGAACGCGGATCTTCATGCCCTTGACATCGGCCAGGTTGCGAACCGGCTTCTTGGAATAGATCGAACGGGCACCAGACTCCCACATGGCAAGTCCGACAAAACCTTCTTTATCGAAGGCTGCAAGAATTTCATCGCCGACCGGACCATTGATCACATGACGCAGATGGTTGACATCGCGAAAGATGAACGGAAACGAAGGCACCATAGACTCAGGAATAATGCCGTGGAATGCGGCGGTGTTCACCCGGACCATGTCCAGCGCACCGATCTTCACTTGTTCAACGGTGTCCTTTTCAGAGCCCAGTGAGCTGTTGCCAAACACTTTCACATTGTATTTTCCACCGGTCTTTTGGCTCACAATCTCGCCAATTTTTTTGACGGTCATCACGGTTGGGTAGTCCAGTGGATGTACGTCTGCCGAGCGAAAATCACGCGCGA
Source organism: uncultured beta proteobacterium (assembly GCA_903927495.1). Classification (GTDB taxonomy): domain Bacteria; phylum Pseudomonadota; class Gammaproteobacteria; order Burkholderiales; family Burkholderiaceae_C; genus Rhodoferax. The sequence continues at coordinate 311 of CAIYNH010000727.1, read as the reverse complement.
CAGCGCTGCCCACTGCGAATGCGGTCACGAGTGCAGCCGCCAGAATCTTCTTTAAATTTCTTTTCATAATTGCCTCATCATTAAGAATAAACGGGAAAACGCCACTGAAAAACTTACCAAGGTGCGCTAGCCGCCAGAGCAAGTCCGGAGAATATACGCCAAAATCAAACGGTGTTCAATAATTTTTGAAACTAAATTTCATTTTCAATTCCAAAAATTGTTTATCGAATCAAAAGCGACTTCAATCAAAATAAAACACTGTTTCAATTTGATTGAATTCCATTTCAATTTGATGTAGAGTCTGCAACTTG
>CAIYNH010000726.1 GCA_903927495.1 uncultured beta proteobacterium | reverse complement strand
CGCCTGCCAACGTGACAGACGGCATTTTGCAAGTTCGTCCGCGCTGTAAATCACTCTCGGTCGATGTCAGCTCTGGGGTCGAGAAAGCTGACCAAAAAGGCATAAAGGATGCCGAAAAAATTCACCAGTTCGTCTCTGCGGTTCGCCGAGCCGATCCAGTTTAATACACAAAATTAGCCTATAACGCAATAATCACGGGCATAGGCTGCTATCAATTTTATACAATCATGTCTGATTACCAACAACCTGACGGACGCGGTCACTTTGGCATCTATGGCGGCAGTTTTGCCTCCGAGACCCTGACCCACGCACTTCAAGAACTCAAAGCGGCTTACGCCAAGTACCAGTTTGATCCGGCATTCATTGCCGAATTTGAATCTGAACTGGCGCATTTCGTAGGCCGCCCTTCCCCCGTCTACCATGCTGCGCGTATGAGCCGCGAACAAGGTGGCGCGCAAATTTTCCTGAAACGCGAAGACCTCAACCACACCGGCGCGCACAAGATCAACAACACCATTGGCCAGGCCATGCTGGCCAAACGCATGGGCAAGCCACGCGTCATTGCCGAGACCGGTGCCGGCCAGCACGGCGTGGCCACGGCCACCATTTGCGCCCGCTACGGGCTGGAATGCGTGGTCTATATGGGCAGCGAAGATGTCAAGCGTCAAAGCCCCAACGTGTATCGAATGAAACTGCTGGGGGCCACTGTGGTGCCGGTCACCAGCGGCAGCCGCACCCTCAAGGATGCACTTAACGAAGCCATGCGCGACTGGGTTGCCAATGTCGACAACACCTTCTACATCATCGGCACCGTCGCCGGCCCCCACCCCTACCCCATGATGGTGCGCGACTTTCAAAGCGTGATTGGCAAGGAATGCCTGGTGCAAATGCCGGAGATGCTGAAAGCCGCCGGCTCCAGTACGGAGCAGCCCGATGCGGTGGTCGCTTGTGTCGGGGGCGGCTCCAATGCCATGGGCATTTTTTACCCCTACATCAACTCCCCGGCAACGCAGCTGATTGGTGTTGAGGCCGCAGGTCAGGGGCTTGACAGCGGCAAACACTCGGCCTCAATTCAGCGCGGCAGTCCAGGTGTGCTGCATGGCAACCGCACCTATGTGCTGCAAGACGACAACGGCCAAGTCACCGAAACCCACAGCATCAGCGCCGGACTGGATTACCCCGGTGTTGGCCCCGAGCACGCATTTTTGAACGACATTGGCCGCGCGCAATACGTGGGCATCACGGACACTGAGGCGCTCGAAGCCTTTCACTACCTGTGCCGCACCGAGGGCATCATTGCGGCGCTGGAATCGAGCCACGCCGTGGCCTACGCCATGAAGCTGGCCAAAACCATGCGCGTTGAGCAATCGATTCTGGTCAATCTCTCGGGCCGCGGCGACAAAGACATTGGCACCGTGGCCGACCTCTCCAACGCTGACTTTTTCTGCCGACCCAGTTGCCAGGGTCAGTCCGTAAAAGGCAGCCAGGAACAGCCCGTAGCGCTTGTGCAACATGCACAAGCCACTACGCTTTCAGGAGCAGCAAAATGAGCCGTATCGCCGCCACATTGGCCCAACTGCAGGCCCAGGGTCGCAAAGCGCTGATTCCATTCGTGACTGCAGGTTATCCGTATCCCGATGTCACGCCAGAACTGATGCATGCCATGGTCGCCGGTGGTGCTGACGTGATTGAGCTGGGCGTGCCATTTTCTGACCCCAGCGCCGACGGCCCCGTCATTCAGAAGGCCGGCGACATTGCCTTGTCTTTTGGCATCGGTCTGACCCAGGTGCTGGAGATGGTGCGCGTTTTCCGCCAAAAAAACCAAAGTACACCAGTGGTGCTGATGGGTTATGCGAACCCGGTTGAACGCTACAACCAGCTTCGTATTGCTCCTGAAAACAAAGTGCCTCATGCTAGTGGCACAAGCGCTCCAATCCCTTTTGTCACTGATGCTGTAGCGGCCGGGGTAGATGGTGTGCTGATTGTTGACTACCCGCCCGAAGAATGTGAAGACTTTGCCAACGAGCTTAAAACACATGGCATGGATCTGATTTTTTTACTCGCCCCAACCTCAACCTCCGAGCGCATGCAGCAAGTGGCCCGCTTGGCCACCGGCTACGTCTATTACGTCTCGCTCAAAGGCGTGACCGGTGCCGGCACACTCGACACCGACGCGGTTGCGGCCATGCTGCCACGTATCCGTCAGCACGTGCACATTCCTGTCGGTGTCGGCTTTGGCATTCGCGATGCCGCGACCGCCCGCACCATCGGGCGAGTTGCCGATGCCGTGGTCATCGGCAGCAAAATCATCCAGTTACTCAGTGATCAGCCGCGTGCCAAGGTAGCCGCCACCGCCGAAACTTTTCTTCGCGGTATCCGCACCGCACTCGATTCATAATCCCAACCCAGCACATTGCGCTTTTTGACAAACGGAGTTCCCCATGAGTTGGCTCGAAAAACTGCTTCCCCCAAAAATCCAGCACACCAACCCGGCTGACCGGCGCACGGTACCCGAGGGTCTCTGGATTAAATGCCCTAGCTGTGACAGCGTGCTCTACAAGACCGACATGGAGCAAAACCAGAACGTCTGCCCGAACTGCAGCCACCACCACAGAATAGGTGCCAGAACACGTCTCAACGTCTTTCTGGACAACGAGGGGCGCTATGAAATTGGACAAGAAGTGCTGCCCGTGGATGCCCTCAAGTTCAAGGACAGCCGCAAATACCCGGAACGACTCAAAGAAGCCCTGGAAAGCACCGGTGAAACCGATGCCCTGGTGGTGATCGGTGGCACGGTGCACGGCATTGGTGTGGTGGTGGCCTGCTTTGAATTTGAATTCATGGGCGGCAGCATGGGCTCGGTGGTGGGCGAGCGCTTTGTGCGCGGTGTCCATACCGCCATCGAACAAAAAGTGCCGTTTATCTGCTTTACCGCGACTGGCGGTGCCCGTATGCAGGAAGGTCTCTTGAGCCTGATGCAAATGGCCAAAACCAACGCATCTCTGACCCGTCTGGCCAAGAAAGGCCTGCCCTACATCAGCGTGCTGACCGACCCGACCATGGGGGGAGTCAGTGCCGGCTTTGCGTTTTTAGGTGACGTGGTGATTGCCGAGCCCAAAGCCTTGATTGGTTTCGCTGGACCGCGCGTGATTGAGTCCACCGTGCGGGTCACCCTGCCTGAGGGTTTTCAACGGGCTGAGTTTCTGCAAACCAAGGGCGCGGTTGACCTGATTTGCGACCGTCGCGAGCTTCGCAAGACCATTGCCAACACACTGGCCATGCTGACGCGCCAAAGCGCCGATGCAGTCGCTTGAGGGCCTACCCTGCGCAGCAAGAATCAATCACCTTGCGCACCATGGCATCCGGGGCACCGCGCACAACGGCACGCCCCGGGCCGTCAATAACCACAAATTTGATTTCACCGGCCTCACTCTTCTTATCGAGGCGCATCAGCTCCAAATAGCGGCCAGCGTTGTCGGTGTCTGACAGCACCGGCCCACGAATCGGCAAACCCGCCTTCTGAATCAACCGAATCAGGCGGTTTACAAAAAATGCGTCGACCAAGCCCAGGCGCTGGGACAAATGCGCGGCCATCACCATGCCGCAAGCTACGGCCTCACCATGCAGCCACTGCCCATAGCCCAAACCGGCCTCAATGGCGTGACCAAAGGTGTGGCCAAAATTCAGGATGGCGCGCAGACCTGACTCACGCTCATCTTGCCCTACCACCCAGGCCTTGATCTCACAGCAGCGCTTCACGACATGCGCCAGCGCAGCAGGGTCGCGTGCCACCAGAGCCTCCATATTGGCCTCCAGCCAGGCCAGAAAATCGACATCGGCGATGGGACCGTACTTGATCACCTCGCCCAGTCCGGCGCTGAGTTCGGCCGCCGGCAAGGTCTTGAGCGTATTCAGATCACACACCACTTTGAGCGGCTGGTAAAACGCGCCAATCATGTTCTTGCCCAAGGGGTGATTGATCGCTGTTTTACCGCCCACCGATGAATCCACCTGGGCCAGCAAGGTGGTGGGCACCTGCACAAACGGCACCCCACGCATGTAACTGGCTGCCGCAAACCCGGTCATATCGCCCACCACACCACCGCCCAGCGCAAAGAGTATGGTTTTGCGGTCGCAGCCGTTGGCCAGCAAGGCATCAAAAATCAGATTCAGGTTTTGCCAGGTCTTGTGCTCCTCGCCGTCGGGCAGCACTACCGTGTGCACTTGAGGAAATTTGCCAGCCAGCGCCCGCTGCAACCGCTCTGCATAAAAAGGGCCAACCGTGGTGTTGGTCACAATCAATGCGCTCTGCGCCTTTGGCAATTCGGCGTAGCTTAAGGGGTTGTCAAACAGCGATCCACGAATAGCGATGTGGTAGCTGCGCTCAGCCAGATCAATGGCCACGATTTGAAGGTCAGATGAGTTCATAGGCTGAGTTTAGAGCAGTCGGCATCAAGTTTTCATCAGCTCAAGCTGCGTCACAATCATGTTGACCAAGGTCGACACCGACGGGCGACCGGTATCGACGCTGTGCTGGGCGGTTTCACGGTACAGCGGATGGCGCTGGGCGTGCAGGTCACGCAGACGGCCCAAGGGATCAGCCACCTGCAGCAAGGGGCGACTCTTGTCATGCCGCAGGCGCCGAAACAACTCGTCGGGTGTCGAATTCAAATACACCACCTGAGTGCGCTCCCGCAAATTCTGGCGGTTTTCCGGACGCAGCACCACACCGCCGCCGGTGGACAGAACACCTTCGGGCTTTAGCGAAAGCTCATCAATCACGGCAGCTTCAATATCCCGAAACCGCACCTCGCCCTCACGCTCAAAATATTCGCGAATAGAGCAACCAAGTTGCTCCTCGATGACGTGGTCGGAGTCGAAAAATGGCAGCTGAAGCCGTCGAGCCAGTTGCCGACCAACGGTAGATTTGCCTGAGCCGGGCAGGCCGATGAGAGAGATCATTGGTTTGCGAAAATAATGCGTGAGACCTGGATTTTCCTAGATCACGTAGGGCACGCGTATACCAGGGTGAGTGGGTGAAAAATCCTTGGTATTGCGAGTGACCAAAAGCCGATGGCTAAGCATTGCAGTGGCCATGACGATCGCATCAGGCAGTTTGATTTTTGTCGCTTTTTGCAAGGCAACTGCTTCGCTTGATACCGCTGCGTCAACTGGCAGCACCGTGAATCGACTCAAAAATTGATCTACAGCGCTTTGATCGGCAGCCGAGGTGCCTGATTGAACTTCCATCCACGTCACGATTGAAATCGCCTTGTCATCGTAAAGTGCCAATTCTGCTTGAGCCAAGACTATTCCGTTGAGGTAATCAATCAGAATATGGGTGTCAAAAAGTGTCTTCACCATTCTGCGCGCAATCGCTGTTGATAGGCCAAACCATCTTCGGTTTTGTTTGCCCACAGACCAAAGGCAATATCCGATGACTCTGTCGGCT
>CAIYNH010000725.1 GCA_903927495.1 uncultured beta proteobacterium | reverse complement strand
GGCTGGGCTTGGATTACTGGTCACCAAACGCTGAATTAGCTGTTTGCTCACAAAAGGCGACACATTTGGGTGGGCAAAGATGATGTCCAAGGCCGCGGTCAGGCAGTCCGCGCCGTTGAGCCCGGCGGAAACAGTGGCACCTAAAAATGTTGAAGCGCCGGTCTCGTGGCGGGATGCAACCTGAACCATGGGCCGGCGCTGGTAGTCTGGCGTATTCGTCCCCGTACCGGACGTGTCCCAATCCCAACCAGTAAACACCCGCGCCAGACCTGTGATGTCACTGAGCGCATAAGTTTCTTGCTGCTGCCCACCCGAAAAAGCAGGAGTCCCATCCATATTGAGCTTGAGCAGGCCGATCGTGAAAAGCTGCATGACCTCGCGGGCATAGTTCTCATCGGGCAACGCACCGGTGGCAGCGTTGTATTTGACATTGCCACGAAAAGTAAGGAACTCCCCCATGGCAGGACTGGTAGAAACCTGCTGGAGCAATGTCCGGTAGTTTCCAAAAGCATTGTGCTCCAGAATGTCCAGATAGTTCGCTGCAGAAAATGCACGCCACCCCCCTGACAAGCTGGTGATGGAGACGACAAGAATTTCGGACAACGCTAGTGTGACCCGCTGACGCAGGGTGTCGGGAGAAGCGAGCAACTTGCGCCAAACGCAAGCATCAAAGCCAGTGGTGCCATTTTTGTAGGCATTGTTAACGCCTGTGGCGTCGTACCCTTTGCTGACCAACCAGTCACACCGACTCATGGATTGAGGGGTTGCGAATTGAGCATCAAGCCAAGCTGCATACCCGCCCGACTGAATGTTGGCGATGTGAGTGCGGTCTGCTCCCATGGATGCCTGAGCCAGAAATCGCGAAGCCTCCTCCGCTGTAGCTTGCACAGGTGTGGGTGTGGGTGTGGGGGTGGGTGTGGGTATTTGCGATACCGGGGCGACCTCGCCACCACCACCGCAGGCCGAAAGCAAAAGAGCTGCCAATGAAGCGGAGCTCAGGTCCTTGTACGGACGATTTGCTGCATCTACGTTCAACGGTGCACCATAGGCTGCTGGATCGACGTCCAAAATCTCGATGTTCATAAGTGCGTCCTGAAAAATGGAATGATTGCAGCCCGCTGAACTGTTGTCACCGTTGGACTATGAGTGCCGACCCCAAGGACCCATTCGGCGCATCGCCGACCGGTCAAACCAAAGGTCTTAACGACAATCAGAGCCTGCAGGTTCCCATCGATGAGGTTCTGATTGACAAGAATTTAGCTGTTCAGTTGCCAGTGGCACCCGCTGGTGCAGCCGTATGTTTGTTGTGCTTCTGCTTGTGAATTGCTTGACTGTCTCGGTTGGCCTCGCGCTGAAGCTTCTTACGCTCTGCAACTGTCACCTTACCATCAGACTTGGCTGCAGCTTCGTCAGCCGCCAGTTTGGCCTCACGCTTGTCCAGGCGATTGGCTTCCTTGGCAGTCAGTTGACCTGATGCGACACCTTGGTCAATGCGTTTTTGTTGCTTGGCTTCACGTTTATCCAAGTTCGGTGTCGCAGTGGAGTCCTTGGCTACAGGCAATGTGGACGTGGTTTGAGCGAAGGTGGCTGCGCCGATAGTCAATGCCAGAGTGGCAATCAGAGCTTGAAATTTCATAGTAATTCTCTGCTTTCAATTGAAGATATGGAAAGACTCCATGAGGCTACAACGTCAATGCACTGCCTGCAGGTTGACCTGTGGGCAGCGCAATTTCGTAAATATTTGTCAATTTGACCGGACATCTCGTCATCCGTCTGCTTAGTGGCATCCAAATCAGTTCTACCAGCGGCAGGACCTGACCAAGTGCGGAAGTAGATTTTCGTTCTCCGTGGCAGTCATTGGGATGACGCAAAAAGTCAGCAGCGGTCTTTTATGGAGCGAGAGGCACATGCTCAACAGTAAACAAGCGTTCGTGCAACCGATCGATGAAACTGCCGCGCGCTCAAGATCAACCCGAAACCCATTGCTCTCCATGACTGGGCTTCTCAGGCGCATTGTGCTGAACGGGCAGTTCTTTCAGGGCTGCAACTGCTTCACCGATGTCTGAAATGATGCGCACGCCCTTGGGATGCTTTCTGATGCACGCCACGCCAGCACCCCCAGCCCAAATCTGCATCCGCAGTGGCAGCAAGCGCCGCAAATGAAGCAAGGTCGGCACCACATCGCGCGCCGGATAAGCAAAACTGAAGGACAGCGCGACCACATCGGCCTTGCATGAAATCGCCGCCAGTTTCAGATTGTTCAAAGGAATATCCGATCCAATGTTGATCGTTTTGGCTCCCTGCTCTGCCAGTGCTGCCTCGATCATCAGCAGACCCAGCATATGGTGCTCTCCCGGTGCAAGGGCGAACAGCAAGACATTCGGCAAACCTTTCTTTGGCTTGAGCTTGAGGATTTCCGCGTGCAGCAAACGCTCAATGCAACTGCTGCAAAGGTGCTCATGGTGAATGTCGATTTCATCGCGTGTCCAGGACTCGCCAATACCAGTCATCAGTGGGGTGATGGTATTGCTGACAAAGTCAAGCAGTGACCGCTTGGCTCGCTCCTTGGCCAACAAAGCTCTGAATCCCGCAAGGTCAGTGCGCTTGAGCTGTTCGATGAGGGCCTGGGTTGATTTATCGCGGCGTACGACCGGAACCAACAGGCCCAGTGCCAATTGCAGCTTTTCAAGTTCCCGAATGGTCTTGTCCACGACCTGACCGGGCCGAAAGCCCGCTTCGAGCAGGCGCTTGATCGAGAGCAGTTGATCGACGGTCTGGCGTGAATAAGCGGGCTTGCCATCAGCCATTGATTCCGCCGGAGGAAAGCCAAAACGCTGGCGCCACTTTCGCAGTTGGCCTATTCCAAAACCCGTTTCACGCTCAATATCCGGCGGTAAGACAAAGGTTTGAGTGCGCATAGTCTGGCAGGGTAGCAGCAAACTAAACATTTGTCCGCCCTGTTTTGTCACGCGCATTGCCTTTATCGTGTTCGTGCGGACTGGAATCAGTCACCACAGTTGAGAGCACGCGCCCAAACCTGGCGCATTACGAGGACTTACGACAAATGCTGGCGGGCAGGACCGTTGATGACCACCTGGCCCTCGCCATCCCTGGTGCCGGGGGGGGGCTGCACGACCTAGCGGTCGTGAACAGCGGGCCCTCAGCGCTTTAGGGCGTGCGACGTTCATGCGGGTTCTTTCCAAATTTCTGCTTGCGCGACTGCAATTCTTCGGCGCGCTGCTCTTGTTGCTGGCGCTTGGCCTGCCGCTCGCCGCCACAGCCCAGCCGATTGCCGTGCACGATCTCGCCGTTCTGGTCGATGCCGATGGCATTGAAACCATTGCAAGCGTCAGCGCGCCGGGTGCAGCGCAGCGCTTCACACCGATCGATGGGCTGCTGAGCGCCGGCTACACCCGCAAGGTGCATTGGCTGCGCTTTAGCGTACAGGCGCCTGCGGCAGGACCCTGGTGGCTGGAGGTGATGCCACCATTCCTCGATGACTTGCGCCTGTTTGAGCCCAGCGACTCCGGCTTTGCCGAGCGCCGCAGCGGCGACCGCCTGCCATTTGCCAGCCGCGAGGAGGATTACCGCGGCTTCATCTTCAAGCTCGCCCTCGCCGACAGCGCTCCTCACACTTTTTACCTGCGCCTGCAGACCACCAGCACGTCGCTCCTGACGCTGCAGCTGTGGCAGCCCGAGCGCTTTCACGCCGCAAACAACTTTGAATACACCACGATCGGGCTGAGTTTTGGCTTCTTCCTGCTAATCCTGCTGCTCAACCTGGCGCTCTGGGCTAGCAGCCGCGAGTCGCTCTACGGTTGGTTCAGCCTGTTTGTCGGTGCCCAGCTGCTGTTCTTTTTCTGCTTCATGGGACTCGCGTCGCAGTACCTGTTGCCTCACTCGCCGCTGATAACCGATGCTGCGACGGGTGCCAGCGTACTGATCTTCCTGGCGGTCAGCCCCGCCTTCTACCGGCGCATGCTGCATGTAGAGCCCGATCAGCGCTTCCTGTTCAACACCTATCGCCTGTTGGCGCTACTGCCCTGCCTGCTGCTGGCATCACTTTTCACTGGCCACTATACCGAGGCGGCACGCATCGCCCAGTCCTCTGCGGGGGCTGCTGGACTGCTAACCCTCTATCTGGCTATTGAGCTGTGGCGCCAGGGCCGGACGGAATCGCGCTACCTGCTGCTGGCCACCGCCTTGACGCCGCTCACCAGTGTCGGTGGGGCGCTGCT
>CAIYNH010000724.1 GCA_903927495.1 uncultured beta proteobacterium | reverse complement strand
TGGCCACGTCAATCAAGGTTTCCCGCGCCACTTGTGTCATGCCGGGTTTCCAGTTGTTGTCTTGCTTGCCGCTTTGCTCGGGCGTGAGTCCGGTCAGCATCGCCGTGTGTGCAATCAAGGTCTGCGGCGGTGTGACACTTTGACCTTGCATTGTGTAGCGGCCTGAGTCCATGAGCAGTTGGAGTGCCGGCGACGCCATCTGGTTGATTGCTGCCGGATGCAATGCGTCAATGGAAACAATCAGCACGGTCTCGACATCGCGGCCAAAGGCGGATGCACCAAGCAGCCATAAAAGACTAAAAAAACAAATCTTCATCTCGACACATTTTTTTTAAAGACTAAGCGCTGCCACTAAATAAACCAAGCTGTACGTCAAATTTGCCGTTTCATCCTTTGAAGCTCCACGTCAATCGATGCACATCAGCGCACACTGGCATGCAACAAAATAAACTCTGCAATGGCAGTCGTGTTTGCCAGATCCAGATGCGACAAGCCCGGAGTAACCGCGATTTGTGCTGGTAATTTTGGCGGTTTATCGCTGGCAATGGCCACAATGCCGGGCCAGTCTGGCCACAGGGTTTGCATGCCCAACGACGACCGCCAAACCTCAAGCTTCGGAAAGTTACCATGCTTGAAGCCTTCAATCAGCAGCAGATCACACGCTTGCATGCGTTCCATTAGATACTCAAGTGAAGGTTCACTGGCTCCCCGCAGCTCATGCATCAAGGCCCAGCGGTCGTTGCCTAGCAGTAGGACCTCCTTGCAGCCCGATTCGCGCAAACGATAAGAGTCTTTGCCTGGGCGGTCGATGTCAATGTTCTTGTGGCTGTGTTTGATCAGCGAAACCGTCAAACCTCGAGACGCGATTTCAGGAACAAGGCGCTCCAGCAAGGTCGTCTTGCCCATTCCGGAATGTCCAGTCACCCCAAAAATTTTCATGATGATTGCCCCAACAAAACAAACACTAGCAAACAACTCCAAACTACGAGCGGTTCTGCTCTTCCAACCACAGCTTGCAAATTTCAATGAGACAGAAACCAGTCGGCTATGTTCTCTAGCTCTTTTGCATCGCTAACATTGATGATCTTGTGCTTGACTTCGCTCCCGTCCGACAGTTTGACCATGGGGCCAGAGGTGATGTGTTGAATGACCTTGGCTTGGGCATCAGGCACGCCTTTGAACTTGGCAGCAATCTTTTCCATCGATGGTGCCCGCTTATCTTTGTCAACGGCATGGCACTTCAGGCAATCATTGGTTCGGGCCAGTGCCTTGGCAGATTCGACATCCAGGGCGGCATGCGCTGGCACAACAAACCCCAAGACCGACACGGCCATGCTGGTCAGAACGGCAAATGAAGACCTGCCCACAGCGGTTGCTTTCAAATATTGATCAATGCGACAAATACCAGTCGGCCATGTTTTTCAGCTCTTTGGGATCTTTTGTGTCAATGATTTTGTGTTTCTCCTCAGTCCCGTCTGTGAGTTTGACCATCTGGCCTTCCGTCATGTTCTTGATAGCTTTCTCTTGCCCATCGGGCTTGCCTTTGTATTTGGCGGCAATCTTTTTCATCGACGGCCCCTTTTTGTCCTTGTCAGCCGCATGGCACTTCAGGCAGTCGTTGGCTTTGGCCAACGCTTTGGCGGCCTCGACATCTACTGCGGCCTGTGCCGGTGACATCGTGCTCACGGCCAGCAAAACAGTGCCGCTCAACATTGACAGGGTTGTGATCTTCATGTGGGTTACCTTTAAAAAGTGGTTTCAATTAAACGAGACCCCACCGTGTCAAAAATTTGCAGCAAGTGAGAGTCACCGATGTCATATGGAAATGAACTGGGCGAGCAGACAACCAGTCGCAGCGTCAGTCTCCACGGTGTCGTGCCACTTCCAACCGAATAATGTCTTCGGTCAGTTCAGCAAGAACCCGGTAAAACCCAGTTTCTGTATGTTCCTTGACTGCTTTTGTGAACGTGCTGATCCAAATACTCAAGTGCTCATCCATAAACCGTGCGCGCAGTTTGGTCATGGCGGCGTAGTCGGTGGAGTTTCCCAGCAGGTCTGCCTGTCGTTGGTTGAAAGAGAGCAGGTACAAAAATTCCAGCTCAATTGCCACATGATCAGGCAGTTCGGCCAACTCATCATCCACTTCAAAGCCACCCTCTGCATACAAGTCCAGAACGACCGGCGGCAAGACCTCATCACCCACCATGGGTGAAGGCAACCAAGACGCACTGTACGGACTGGCCAATGCCTTCATCGGCCCCAAAAACAACCGGGTGTAGTCCACCAGCAGGGTTTGCAAGCTCTCGCCTGCAAACGCCTGGCCCAATTCATCCGCCAAACCAGAGAGTTGCGGCCAAGCCTGACGCGTTGCCGCTGCGATCGATTCAAACAGCTTTTCCTCCGCGAAATCGGCCGTTGGCTCGTAATAACACGCGGACAAAAATCGCAAAAGGTCCACCCGTGCGGTGGACTCGTCAGGCTGGTAGTCGGACATACTTTGTTGGTGGAGTTACAGGGCTTGGCTAGATCGACGATCAGGCTCTTGGGCTGTACTTGCCAATGTAATGCACATTGGGTTTGGTGCCCTTTTCCTCCTGCAGGCGCCAGGACTTCTCGGCTTTCAATATCTTGGCGATTTCGCTGTTGGGGTCTTGCTGATCCCCAAAGATGCGCGCCTTGGCCGGGCAAGCTTCCACACAGGCGGGTTGCAAACCATTGAGCACGCGGTGGTAGCAGAAGGTGCATTTTTCAATGACATCATCCGAACGAACCGCCTGCACATCGCCACCTTTCCATTGGTTGGCCATGGGCGGAATGGCGCCAGCCAGTTTGGCCACTTCAGCGCCGGAGGATGTGCAGCCTGGAATCGCGGATGTCTTATCAGACCAGCGCGGCTGCGGGTCTTCGCCGGAGGTGTTCAGGCTGATGACGCTGTAGCTGGCACCTGTCAGGCTGCTGGCATCCAGCCTGGGGTGGCTGTACGGGCACTCTTTCTGGCAGTCGCCACAGCCCACGCACAGTTCGGGGTCGTGCAGGGTAATTCCTTCAGGCGTCTTGTACAAGGCCTTGTAGGGCTTGCCGTTGGGATCCTTGGTCGGGTTACCAGCTTTCTCCGGGTTGCCGGGGCAAATCTTGATACAGGGTGCGTCTGAGCAATGGTTGCACAGCACCGGGATCACCGACTGGGTAGTGTTGGGAAACTTGCCCTCGGTATGCATCAGGAAGTCGGCCCAATTGAAGCTCTGCAGATCACCCCGGTCGCGGGTGTTGTTTTCAGCTTTACAGGCAAAGGCGCATGCGCCACAGCCGTTGCATTTTGCGAGGTCAATGACCATTCCAAATTGTGTCATGATGGTTTACTCCGGTAATGGGTGGTGGGTCGATCAGGCTTTTTCGATGCGTACACCGGTAAAGCCACCGTTGCGAGCCGTGGCACCGCTGAGGCGGTCGTAGTCGTCCACCAGCACTTCGTTGTTGTTGCCACCCAATGGAATCGCCTTGGCAAAGTCTTTGGTCGCCACACGGCCATAAGCCCAGTGCCCCTGTCCATAACACTTGGCCACCGTGCCCGGGCGCACGCCTTCCCACAGTTTGAGCTGGCAGCCAATGGTGCCCGCCACCGAGGTGATCTTGACGTTCTCACCGTCTTTGAGGCCGAGCTTTGCCCCATCGGCGGGGTTCATCTTGACCACGTCACCCCACGACACATCACCCGGATCGACCTTCTTGAACTCCTGGTACCAGGTCACATTGGCAGAACGCCCTTCGCGGTTCAGGCGCGATTTGTGATCGATAAACGTGAATGGATAATCTGCCGCACTGCCGTGGCGTTTTGGTGGTTCGTAATGCGGCACAAAGGTCAGGTCGCCGCGTGCCACATACCCGCTGACCGTCATGATGTCGTCCGTCGTGGTCTCGTATTTTTTAGCGTGTTCGATCAGACCCTTTTTAAGGGTTTCACTGTAGAACTCGAATTTTTTGGTGACCGTGGCGAATTTGCCACCCCAACCCTTCTTGAGGGTGTATTTGGGGCCGCTGAACATACCCTTGGCTTTGAATTCAGCCCAGCCTTTGATGGGTGCATCACCTTTGAGTGGTTCCTTAGGCATCCACAATGTCGCGCTGCTGATTTTGGCAGCGATCTCGCTGAACTCCAGCGCGGTGGTCGGCAATTTGCCGGTTTCCGGGTCTTTAAACTCTTTGGAGTAATAGTCAAACAGGTTGGCAAAACCTTTGGCCTTGAGTTTCTCGGCCAGCAGCCACATCACCTCGGTTTCTTCCTGTTTGACATCCCACAAGCGCTTGACGGCACCTTGCTGGATGGAGGCGTAGCCGTGCCCGTTGCCCATGTTGGACACAATGGACCAACCTTCGGCCGAATTAAAGGTGGACGGCAACACGATGTCTGCAAACATCGTCATTTCTGATGCATTGGGCACCATGTGGACAAAGAAGGGAATCTTGGCCATGGCTTTGTCCCAACGGCCTGCGCCCGTGGCAGAAAAGTTGAAGTTCGACCAGGACGACAAAAACACCTTGACCGCACCCGGGTCTTTGAGCAACCCGTTGGCCACGTTGTTGGTCACCACACCACTTCCTGGCACGGCGTTCATCATTGCGGGCATGTCTTTGGCACCACGGCCATCAAGCTTCTTGCCCTTGGCACCGGTTTTTGCAACCTCATCCACATATTTGTCTGCGCTGGGGAATTTACCCAAGGGCACACTGCTGCTTTGCCACACACCGCCCTCTGTATCAATGGAGCCCAACAACCCGTTGAGCGCGTGAACAGCCATGGCCGCGTAGGTACCACGCGGAGTCATGGCCACACCTGGCCCCATCCAGACGGTGGTTTTGGAGCCAGCCTTGCCCATGGCCCGCGCCACTCGCAGAATCTGATCGGCTGGAATCAGGGTTTCTTTTTCTGCCCAAGCGGGGGTTTTGTCTTTGAGTTCCAAATTCCACCACTTGACAACGCCGTTGGTTTCTTTCTCGGCAAAGGTCCCTTCGTCAACAGCCTTGCCCGCCACAAACAAGTTTTTGCCATCCTTGAAGTCGCCGACAAACTCCTTGCCCCATTGCCCCTCGGTCAGAATCACATGGGCGATGGCGCTGGCCAATGCACCATCGGTACCGGGGTTGATAGGCAACCACTCATGTGCTTTTGCGGCAATGGTGGACATGCGCGGGTCAACGGCGATCACCGTGCCGCGTTTCACGATACCTGGAAATTGGTTCATGACATTGGGCACCATGCGGTTGGAGCTCAGCGGATCACAGCCCCATGCCACTAGACAGTTGGTATTGCCCAGGTCGTAATCTCTGTAACCAAAGAAGCCCTGCGTCAGGCCCGGACCCATTTTTTCCGCCTCGGCACAAAGTGCGCTGTGTGAAAAGTACTGACCCGTGCCCCACACCTTGGGCAGCGTGCCGTAAAGCAAGTCCGTCGAGGTGGAGGAATAGCGTCCGCGCATGTACATCAGCTTGCCGGGCTCGCCCGCATTGCGCAGCTCCATCATCTTGTCGGCTACGGTGTTCAAGGCCTCATCCCAGGAGATCGGGACAAACTTCGGATCAATGCCACGGCCTTTCAGCGGGTTGGTGCGTTTCATTGGCGTTTTGATGCGGTCCGGGTCATACATCTGCTGTGGAATCAGATGCCCGCGCGGGCCGCAATAACCATGGTTGGTCTTGGACAGCGGGTTGCCACGCACTCGGGTCGCGCGACCGTCTTGCACAAAAATCTGAACCGCACACCACTGGGTGCAGCCTTGGCAGGTGCTGGCGACCCAGTTGCCTGCGGCTGGGCTGCAAGGTCTGGCTTTGCGCGGGATGAGTGAGCTGTGAACGGGTCCGGACAGACCTGCGCACCCTGCCATCAGCGACCCGGCAGAGATGCCTGTGGCCATGATAAATACCCGTCTTGTCAGCTTCATAAAACGCTCCTGAATTGGTGTTCGACAGGTTTCTTGCGCAAACTTCATGCCACACATCTAATTGTGTTGATACGTACAAGGAATGTGGGGGTACCAAGGACCACTAATGGGACATCCGCCCATTGGGAAAGCCAACTTAAACCTGGTGCCGGGTGGACACGTTCTGGCCGCGAATCGGTCTGGATTAACATTTGGACTGCGTTACCACTCGGTAACGCCGATGCTGCCAAAGCTGGACATTTGAGATGACATCAATCCCGTTGATGGCTAAAATTTTGACCTGCCTACAGCAGGACTTGCTTGGTCATCTTCACTTGTGTTGCGACTAAAAATACATGAAGTTACCAACTGGTAACCTCACAAAGTGGT
>CAIYNH010000723.1 GCA_903927495.1 uncultured beta proteobacterium | reverse complement strand
GCCTGCCGCCGCCGCCGCTCGCCATGCGTGAAGTTCAGGGCGCGGTCTCGTTGGTGGATCAAACCGCCAAAACATTTACTTTGACTTTGAACAACAACAGCGCCCTCAAGCAGTCTGTGCTGTGGTCGGATTTGACCGCATTCACCGGCATCACGGCAGCCGACCTGGCAACGACCACCGCTGTGGTTCGGGTATCGGGTTACCTGAGCAGCAGCAATGTTCTGGTGGCGCGTGAAATTCACCTTGAAGGCAAAGTTGATCACGACCTCTTCACACCGGGTTCAGCCGCTGGCGCGATGGTCGGATGGGGTAAATACCGGATGATGCCCAGGCGCTAAATAAACAGAATCCGCAACTTGGCCCGGGCAGGAAACTGTCCGGGCTTTTTTTTGCCCGTATGGTCGCACTCCGTAATGCGCCAGATGCCTACGCAAGTGGGGCGGGTAAGCGTAGCGCGCGGTAAAGCTAAGCGTGATCCTGTCAGCGACGAAACCAGCGACCAGCGTCATGAAACCCATGACAAATGAAGAGCCCAGGCAACCTGGGACTTTGCCTGTGTCGCTGCAAGCGGGGACGAGCGAAAATCTGCAACAAGACTGGATGCGAATCAAACCAGCACGGGAGAAATTCATTGACCGGGTCAACTGCGACATCCTCTTCGGTCGCTCACGAAAGCGCATTGACGACGCTGGGCTTATCTGGCTGATCCGTGCGAAATTGAACAACGGCATCTTGATGGTGGTGTGATTTGGCAACATGTTCAGGGCACGTCCCACGGCGGGCCACTGAGCCAATTGCTGGTGAAAGTCTTGCTCGATGAGTTGACAAAAAACTTGATGCGGCAACGCAATGTGCCAAAATGTCACGAACTAGACGCTCGGATTCTTGCTTAGATCGTTATCATTAGAGCATTTGTTTTGACCCGGGCACAGCGGTCAATTCCCGCTATCGATACCATCACCCTGACAGACAACCAGGGTTTAACTAAATCGACTTTGAATGTTTAGGGAGATGCTATGGATTTTTTAACCCCAGTGGGTGTTGTCGTTGCAGCGCTGGCCGTTGTGGGAGGGTTTTGGTTGGAAGGGGGGCACATTGCCGTGCTGTTTCAGTGGCAATCGGCGTGCATTGTTCTGGGCGGTACTTTGGGTGCAATAATGATTCAAAACCCCTGGATGCGGTTTGCCGAAGGTTTTAAGTTGCTGGGTTGGGTATTTTCGTCGCCCAAACCGGTGGACCGAAAGAATCTCGCCAACCTTCTTGAATGGGGAAATATGGCCAGACAGGGTGGAATGTTGGCTCTGGAGTCGGTGAATACTAAGCAGATCGGTGATTTTGCCGGACGCGGACTGCAATTGCTTGCCAATGGCCTACCAGCACCGGTGATTGACGATGCCCTGCGTAGGGAGCTTGATGCCTATGAGAGAAACCAGATTGCCGCCGCAAAAATATGGCAACAAGCTGGCGGCTACGCGCCAACCTTTGGCATCGTGGGTGCTGTGCTGGGTTTAATACAAATCACCAGCAATATTTCAAATCCAAGCGAATTAGGAAAAGGCATCTCCATCGCATTTGTTTCAACACTTTACGGTGTTGGGGTTGCCAATGTCATATTTCTGCCTGTGTACGGCAAAATCAAGAGCCTTGTTGATAATGAGCTGCGCTATCGCAAGCTCTATCTTGACGGAATTCTTTCGATTTCTCGAAAAGAATCCTCCAGCACCATCGAGGCGCGATTGCTGGGTGACATCCGCCAGCGAGCCAATGAAAAGCTGGTGTGACCCATGGAAACGAGCGTGCAAACCGCAGCGGCAGTTCCCTCTGCCAAATCCAAAGAAGTTATTGCAATAGATGCT
>CAIYNH010000722.1 GCA_903927495.1 uncultured beta proteobacterium | reverse complement strand
TTGGCTTTTCGAACTCGCCAACCATAGACTGAAGTTCAAGAGCGGCCGCTATCAGGTCGACCCGTTGGCCGAACGCACCAGCGGTATGGCCATGCGTTTCGAACGCTTGCGTACCAACAAAGAAATACCCTTGCGGCAAGGTCTGCTGGCCAAAGGCCGGCGTCGCACGCAGATCCAGAACCAGGTCAAACACTTCGCTTTGCGGTTCGGCCTTGCGGCCAAAGTCAATCGCGGCGGCAAGCCCGCAAGCCGTGACGCAAGCGCGGTGGGATTTGCATAAGGCACGGTTGATTTGATAGTCAAAGCCAATAGCACCTTCAGGGCATGCGGCCAGACAGGCATTGCATCGAGTGCACAAGTCCAGGTCGATCGGGTTGTTCTGCGTCCAGTCAAGCTTGAACTGACCAAGCCAGCCGCTCAAACGCCCGATCTGCCCGCACAGTACCGGATAGCGCCGCTCCTGCGTACCGCCATCATGACCTGCGCCGACACTGAACAGGGTGATGTCCAGCGACGGCGCCAGCAAAGCAGCAGCGCGTTCGGCCAGATCCAGTGCGCCAATGATCAGGACCCGGCCGGCACTGTCAAAGCTCACGGTCGGGACCGGCTCGGGCTCGGGTAGCCGTGCGACGGCCAGCAGGGCTGCCATCTTGGGGCCGGCCTGACTGGCGTCCTTGCTCCAGCCGCCGGTCTCGCGAATATTGACAAAGCGAATCGAAACACCCTGCGCGCCGGCCGTTTGCGCCGCAATTTCCTGGAACAAACGGCTTTCCTGGGTGCAGGCTACAAGCACATCTTCACCCGCAGCCAAAGCCTGCACGAAGGAATTGGCTTCACGCCGGCACAAAGTGGAATGCAGCGTCAGCGATTCATTCAGTGCCGCGCCCAGGACTCCGGCCTTTAGGGGCATCGTCTGGTTGCAGTTGCAAATCAGTGTTGGCATGATCTTGTCTCGGGATAGGTTGGCTGACCGGCGCTTGCGGATCTTCCTCCAGCAGATTGAGAAACTGGGCGCTGGCCATCTTGCGCAACATGGCCAGCGGCAGCGGATCGGGTTTGGCGTAATCGTCGATGTAGGTATCGAGCCCATCCATCACATTGAAGTGCGGATCGGCAAAGAGTTTTTTCATGGCCGCGTTGCGTACGGCCGGGTCCACACAGCGCGCCAGGAAGGGCGTGTAATCCGACTCCGGGCCTAAGGCCTGCGCATCTTGCAGCGTTAGCGGCGGCTCGTTGTTTTCTATTTGCGAAAGGGTTGATGGGTCGGCCGCCGTTACTGGCCGCACCGCCGCCGGGAGTTGAGTGTCGCCTGGCACCGGTGTATGCACCGGCTTATCTGCAGGTGGTTTTGTCGGCTCTGCCAGTTCCTTGCCCTGACGGACGTTGGCCTTGCGCTGAGCCCATCGTCCTAGGAAACCATCAGCCATTTTCGACCCCGGCGCCATTGCTCGCCTCGCGCACCGGCCTTCCCGGCGCCCCTTTCTTTTCGGTGCTGATGGAGGCTGGATTGCCAAAACGGTCCGCAAGCGACCGAAAGCTCTGTGGTCGCCTGGTGCGTTTCGCCTCGATCGGGTGGAAAGCGTCGATGAAAGACTTTAGCCAATCAACTACGGCGAGTGGCGCCGCAACCTGCTCCACAGTCTCCTGTGCGTCGAGCCA
>CAIYNH010000721.1 GCA_903927495.1 uncultured beta proteobacterium | reverse complement strand
GCTGGTGGCGCTTTGTTGTTTCACCTGCTGTCCAAACTGTACGAGCACACCAGTGTGGCGATCACCACCAACCTGAGCTTCTCGGAGTGGTCCAGTGTGTTTGTCGATGCCAAGATGACAACGGCGTTACTGGACCGTTTGACTCACCATTGCCATATCGTGGAGACGGGCAACGAGTCGTATCGGTTTGCACACAGTTCCATGGCAGCCAAGTCGCGTATCCAGGAGCGTGAGCAGTCACGCAAAGGCAGCAAGGGGACCAAGACCACAACGACCCCTGAGCCATTCTGAGGCACCGCGCCAGGGGGAAATCCGCTACGGGCTTCGCCCTTCGCTCCTTTCCCCCTGGCGCAATGAATCAATTCAGGAAACCGAAGTCAGGGGGCAGACAAAACCAGGAATTCAGTACACTTATCCACAGTTGCAAATTCAAAATGCAGCTACCCGCCCTGGGTCAATATTGGATCGGCAGGGTGGGTCAATATTCAGTCGGCGCGAACACCACTGCTGGTCAAACAGTTTGAAGCGGACTTGCCAAACGCTACTGCGTTCTCGCTTGTAAAGCACCACGCAGCCGTCGCGCATATGATGGATTTCGTGGGTTGGCTTTGTCTTGTCGATAAGTGTTAGGTTCGATAAAGTGGATGCTGGCGCTGGGACAAAACCACATACAGCGCCGAGTTGCCCCATTGTTGGGTAAGCAAGTTGAGTCGTTTTCAAGTTGAACTGCTCCAAAACCACAGCGTAATTTCAGACTGGCATTTTGGGCAACCAGCTTTTTTTGGTGCGTGGCATTTGTGCGATGGCAGCCCCAGCGCCGACCACAGGTAAATCGGTGCAAGCGGTAGACGAACGCTGCAGGGATGTTTACTGGAAGAAATGTCGCGAAGCGCAGCCCTTGTGCCAGGCGCTGATCAAAAGCCAGCCAAGTCAAAAAATGTCAAGAAAATGAAGCCGGCAGCTTCAGCGCCTTGACGCTGATAGCCCACTTTGTACAAAAGGGTGGAAAAACCTGCTGTTGCTGGTGGAAACTGCAGCATCATCGCTGCTATACTCTCGCCCCTAGGCCCGGTAGCTCAGTCGGTAGAGCAGAGGACTGAAAATCCTTGTGTCGGTGGTTCGATTCCGCCCCAGGCCACCAAGCTAGTAAACGAAAGCCCGCTACTTAAAACATAGCGGGCTTTTTCTTTTGGTTTACGATGTAAGGGTGGATGTAAGACGATTTTCTGAATCCAGGATGTAAGCAGCACCAGCAAAGCAGCCACATTCAGGATTTCGTAACTGTCACCAAAAAAGGCAGGCATAAAAAAACCCGGTCATTGCCGGGTCTGGTCAGAGGGTGGTCAAACCCGACACCAATCATGCGTCAACAGTGCCAGGTCGTCCCCCCAGTCTATTGCTTCCTGTCGATATGGGCAGAACACAGCGAAGCGTCCGAATCTCTTTTGGTCTTGGCTCCCCTTGCGGATTGCTATCAGCCTTAACCCTTGGTTTTTCAGACGATAGGCGAGGCGATCGAATATCCGATGTTCATCAGGTGTCATGACCCCCCCCCCGTTCAAGGTACTCCCTAGGGGTTCTTTGTTGCGGGTAATGCGAACCGCAACAAACCGCTAGCCAGTCTGTGCAACGCATATGCAACTCGCGCTGCAACATCTCACGGCCGTCTGTTGGTCATGCCCCGGCACAACGCCCACCAGGTCTCAGGCGTGCCAGTCAGCGTCGACTCAAAATCGCTGCAAAGCGGTTTTGGCATTGGTTTACGATGAAGATCCGCATTCCAACAACAGAGCCATTCGGCCCGGTCGCCACGGAAAAACAGCACAGGCAATGTTTGCGAAGATCGGGATTGGTCGACTGCTTGACCCCACCAGGCACGCAGCTTGCCCGGCGACACCGTGGCGTGGCGCTTGACCTCCACGCTCCAAAACGGCAAACCCTCCAGGTCGCCGTCACCACGATGCTGGCGAACCCGGCGGCGTACATCATGCCCGGTCAGTTCCCGGAGGATTTTGGTCAGTTCAAGCTCACCGGACTGGCCTTTGGTGCGTGCCATCCTGCCTCGCTGCTGCGCTGTTTTGGTCGGTGCGAGTGCTTGCTCCAACGCGGTAAACGATGCGCCTGCGTGCCCGTTTGGGCGGGTTGCTGGGGCTTTCATGCAGCACCCCCTTGCAAGCGTTGCCACACGTCACGGGTTGCCACCACATCGGCCAGGTTGTATTTGGCGATGCGCTCGGTCTCGCCACGTAGCCACGCATCAAGGACTTGTGAGCCGTCAAGATCTCCCTTGGATGTTGGCACGCTCAAGGCGCGACACAATGCGGCCAAACCCACCCGGTTACATCGGCCAGCCCAGAGCGTCATGGTGTCGGTGAAGTCCCGGCCCTCTCGACACAGCGGCCCAGGCAGCCAGGTCGGCACGGGCACGCCCAACACACGGGCGCGTCTCCACAGAAAGCCCAGGTCAAACGGCGCGTTATGCGCCACCGGATGCGGCGGGTCTTGCGGCCACGCGCCAGCGTCATCGTGGCGGGTTCCCAGCAGGGCGGCGGCATCTTCACGTTGCCAGTTTTCCACCGCATTAAAAAAGGCGTGCAGCAGTTCGGATTCACTCTCACCCACGGCGCGGCAGCTCACCCAATGGCGGTCGGCATACAACGCTGCGATGCTGATGATTTCGCCATGCAAGCCACCGTCAAGGCTTTGCTTGCGGAAGGCTTCCTCCACGGCCGATTCGCTGTCGTTCATCCACCAGGCGGCGATTGATTCGGCTTTTTTGAGTGTGCCAGGTGGTTTTATGCTGGCGCGGATTTGGTCACGAGCTCCCGGCATTTGGGAGGGAACTGTTTCGATGTCGAGTGTGATTTGAGTCATGAGTTTTCTCTTTTGGGTTGTTGCGTGATGCGCAGCGCCAGCAAATAGGCCGGCGCTGCGCTTTGGTTGCAGGTGGTCAGAACGGTATGTCCGAGTCCAGGTCATCGAAGCCAGAGCCTGTAACGGGCGCTTGCTGCTTTGCTGGCGCTGGTGCCCTCACATCAGCCTGCGCGCGCACGGCACAGCAGTTGGGATGCCCTCAGATGATGACATGGGCAACTCAGAAGTCGGCCACAACGCCATTGGCGCGGGCCAAGTCTACAGTCAGGGCGCAGCGCTGGTGGCCAATGCGATTGCCGACGGCTCCATCTGGCAGGGCCAGGCCTGGAAGCAAATTGTGTCTGGGGCCAAGGCGGGGCGGGGTGTTGTTCACTTCATCGGCCTGTTCTCTGATGGCAACGTGCATATGCCTGTACGTGCGTCGAGCTAGGCGGTTTGGCCATGAAATCTGGAGTGAATCACTGAAGTTGATGGTTTTAGGGACGACTCGCCAAACCCATGGAAAATGCGTTCAAAGTGATCATGAAGACGTGATACATTGCGTTCGGCTTTAAAGCCCCTCCGTTTCTCCTCCCTGAACAGAGCCCGCAAGGGTTCAACCCAGCCTAATTCGCTGGGTTTTTTAATTGAAAGCTTGCTGACAACCGATTCGGTTGACCGGATCACGCGGACAAATTCAATTCTGACGCGGCTGTCATGTACAGCCACTGTACAGAAGTGCAAATGATCTTCGGTCTAGATCAGCTTGATGTCTGTGGTCAGCCTAGAAGCATTCTGCTCACTTGACTTCCCCCCGCCCCAGCGCGTTCATGCCAGCTCCACCACACCCGGAGATTTGACATGGAGACGGTCTTGCTGACCACAGCGCAACTGGCAAAGCGGCTTGGACTGGCGCCGATCACGTTACAAATCTGGCGCAGCCAGGGGGTTGGCATTCCGTTTGTCAGACAAGGACCACGGGTGTTTTACCGCTTGGCAGATGTGCAAGACTACGAGCGGCAAAACGTCCAATCGTTGTCCGCCTGGCTGTTGGGCAGCGACCGCCCATTGGCAGAAATGGAAGCTTTGGTGCGCGCGGCCAATTTGCCTCTGCAAAAAATCCGCCAACGCATTGCCAATCCGCAAGAAATTGACGGTGACGCGAAGTCTTCGCAGCCGCAGCTGGAAATTTGCATCAAATCCCGGCAACCAGAACCGATCGAGCCATCTGCGGACTCGAGCTGGCAGCCACTGGCTCCACCAGAAAATTCTTCCCATCAAAGCCCAATCGATGCAAGTCAACCTTTGACCCACCGTCCGAACAGCACATTGGGGGCAAGCCTGACCCTTCCCAGCCCGTACGCCCCCAAAGCACCGGAACTCATTACCACCCAGCAAACAGCTGACCGGCTTGGGCTGACAACCAACGCGTTGCACGAACTGCGTTGCCAGGATGATGGTCTGCCGATCTTCCAGAAAGGGTTTGTGGTGGGCTACCGCCTTGAAGACATTCAGGCGTTTGAGCAGCGCGAGGCCATGGCCATGCTTGGCAAGGTGTTGTCTGCCGGACAGCCCTTGCCAATGATTCGGGCGATGGCCAAGGCGATGCTGTCGCCACTGATCACGGACGCCAGCACGCCGGTGCCCTTGGTCAATGATTGCAGCGTCATCCGATCCACCCCGCTGGCGACACCCATACCAACTGCAGAGCAGGCAACCCCACCGGAACTGGCCACGCGCCAGCCAATGTCGAACCGACTGCTCGCGCCAACCTTCAGCACGCAGTCCTCGGTACCCAGCACGCTTTCGTGGTACCTGATCCACACCAAGCTGCGCCAGGAAGCGTTGGCCCTGACCAATCTGTCGCGCCAAGGTTTCGAGTGCTACATGCCGATGCTCAAGCTGCAAAAGATTCGCCAGCGCAAGACCGTACTGGTGGCCGAGCCCATGTTTCCCCGCTATTTGTTCATCCGGCTTGATGCCAGCGACTCTGGCCAAAGTTGGTCTCCGATCCGCTCCACCCTGGGCGTGAACCAGTTGGTTAGGTTTGGCGGTCAGCCTGCCAAAGTGGACGGCCAACTGATTGACCTGATCCGCTCGCGTGAACAGGGAACACATACGCAACCCTTGTTTAAAACGGGAGACAAAGTCACCGTCGCTGATGGTCCGTTTGCCGGGCTTGAGGCCATCTACCAAAACGCCGATGCCGAAAGCCGCTCGATGATTTTGCTCAACATCCTGAGCAAGCCGGTGTCGATGCCCATTGACACCGCCAGCCTGCGCAAAACCGGTTAGGCACGGCAACAGATCGTGATCCGTCCAATCTGGCCCATCCGATCTGCCTGTGTCCCCACCAGTTCCCACTCAGCAACTTTATCTCCACATTCCCCAAAAATTGACTTGATAGCTTGTCGCCTCTAGAGCCAACATGGCATCCAGCAAGACAAATTCCGAACCCGCAGCCAACAAGTCCAGCCAACCATGTCACCCGATCAAATCAATCTCCAATCAGCTTCACTGCCATCACTCCAACCCAACGCCCTGCGCGCCGCTCAGTATGTGCGCATGTCTACTGAGCATCAGCAGTATTCCACCAACAACCAATCTGACAAGATTTTGGAATATGCCCGCCATCGCAATATTGAGATCGTGCGCACTTATGCTGATGAAGGTAAAAGTGGCCTCTCGCTTGGCGGGCGTGCCTCGCTACAAAAGCTCATTGCCGATGTTGAAAGCGGTGTTGCTGATTTCAGCCTGGTGCTGGTCTACGATGTCAGTCGCTGGGGCCGGTTTCAAGATGCGGACGAGGCAGCTTTTTACGAATACAAGCTCAAGCGCAAAGGCATCCTGGTTGCCTATTTTGCCGAGCAGTTTGAAAACTATGGCTCTCCGGTCTCAACCATCGTCAAAGGCGTCAAGCGCGCCATGGCTGTG
>CAIYNH010000720.1 GCA_903927495.1 uncultured beta proteobacterium | reverse complement strand
CTTCGACAAGCGCCGCCAGAACGGAACTTAAAACATCATCGGGCCGGATCAATAGTGAATCTAGCAACTGTCCACCCAGCATAGCCATGCAAGAAGCCAAACGCGTACGTGCACTTAACTTTGATGATGACCAAAGCACCTGCGCGACAACCGGCAAATTGCAATTGCGACTCACAATCATCAATCACACTTACCTTTAACAACTGATGAATAATTTACGAAACCATATCATCACGGCAATCACTGAAACTGCCGATATGCGCGGCACTAATATCATTGACCTGCTTGTCGATGAAACCGTGTTACTTGAATCCGGTCTTGACTCCCTTGGTTTTGCCATTCTGGTCGCTCGGCTAGAGGAAGAGCTTGGCTACGACCCCTTTGTTTTGATGGATGAACCGGTGTATCCCCGTACATTGGGTGAATTTGTAGCCATCTATCAGCGATTTGCCCCAAAATGAATTTTTTGGCTGAGAAGCTTGCCACTAGCAGCGCAAGCGATGTACTTTGGTTTTCACAAACCGCAGGCGCCATTGAAGCGTCCAAATTCGCACAAGCGCTGCTTCAAATACCTTACTCAGACTGGCATTGCAAACGTGTTGCAATAGGCAACTTGCCTGTTGGTGAGTTTGTTTCGGCTCTCATATTTTTGGACGGTCTTGCGGAATCCATACTAATATTGCCCAGTGAGGACGATTCAGAAACCCGATCTGCACGTTTGGTGCAAGCCAAAATCGACATCGTTGTTGAAAACGATGGGCTTGGATTCACAAAGTTATTTAACTCAGCTGCATCAAGTCAGGCATTTGATCGGCCCGCGTCCGTAGCGACAACTTGGCTATTACCCACCTCAGGCACAACGGGCACACCTAAATTAATTGCACACACCTATGCATCGTTAACACGAAGCATGACCAATCGGCATGTAGGTGATGCATACATTTGGGGAAGCCTTTATAGCTTAAGGCGCTTTGCAGGTTTACAGGTATTCCTTCAATCTTGGATGTGTGACACTCCGTTGGTCCTCAATGAGGAGGATGCAGATTTAACTGATGTCCTAAATCGCTTGACAGAACAAGGTTGCAATGCGCTTTCAGCAACACCCTCCATGTGGCGAAAGCTTGCCATGCACCCCTTGTTTGACAAGTTAGACCTAAAGCAAATTACCCTGGGTGGAGAGATTGTTGACCAAGCTGTCTTGGATCTGCTGTCCAAACAATTCCCCGCTGCACGTATTACACACATCTACGCATCCACCGAAGCCGGGGTAGGTTTTGCTGTGCGTGACGGCAAGGCGGGTTTCCCCACGGAATATCTGTTAAAGCCACCGGCAGGTGTTGCCATGCGCGTTGACGAGCATGGTCACCTATGGCTTGCCCCCATGTCAGGACAGGTGACAGCATCCAAGGGTGCGGGCATTTACAGCGCGGCGTTTGCGTTGTCTGGCATGTTTGTTAATTTCGTGTTGCAGGCTATGGGGTCCGACTATTATCCGCGTCTGACAAGCGTGGCAACTAACAAGGCGATGATGAACCGAATGGTAAACGAACAAACAGAAATTGGCTTGTTGCTGGGTGTGCCCGGTCTCTTGGCTACCAGCCGCACACAATTGGATCGGTTGTTGGACCCAGCGTACCCATCGGTTACTTTGGCGACAATAGTCAAGGCCGCATCAGCCTTGGGTAAAAAGATATCCATCAGTTTTGGCGATATGTCGCCCATGAAGACTGCGTAATTAATCAGGGTCGGAGTACAATTAATTTTTACCATTTATGGCTGTAGGGCTTGCCTGGTGCTCGCTAGCAGCTCTGATATTTGTAGCAACATACCTTCGTGGCGAGGGCATCGCTGATTCGCCCATTCTTTTACCGCTATATTTTGTTGGGTGGTTTCCTGGATGGTCGAGCTGCATTTATTTTTCACTTTTTGCAAGCACTGTGGTATGCGCTGTTGATTGATATTAAGTATCTTGAAATGAAAATGAAGCAGGTTTGTAATGAACCGATCGGCGTGCTGGCGGCGTGCAATGACTATCTGCAAACTTTTGGCCCGTGCAGACAGTGTCAAGGGTGGCTTGATTGTTTTGGGCTCATTGCACGCCGAAATGTCGGCGCTGCAGGAAGACCGCGCAGCCCCTTTGTTCAACCGTACCACCGACGTGCTGGCCTTGGACCACCTGGATATTGCCTCCCTGATCGAGCTGCTGCAAACGCACGCCGATGCCAGCCCACAGCGGCTGCTGTTTTTGTGGAATTTGTTTGAAGGCGTACCCAAGTTTTACCGTGACGCCTTTGAGCAGGGCGTGCTGGGGGCTGACCGCGCGCCCTTGCTCAAGGCGCTGTTTTTCAGCAGTTCGTCGCCGCTGCGTGGCGAGGCGGACAACTGGTTTTTGCGTGAACTGCGCGGGCGTTACGACATGTTGCTGCAATACATGGCCAGACGTGGAGCATGTGGTGATACATGGTGCGTCAACTGATGGCACCTTGCAGGTACTTCAGTCTTGCCTGAATAGTCAAGCATTGTTGGTCAGCGAGCCTGACAAGGGCATTTACGATGCGCTTAGCGGTTGACTACGACGCCATGTTGCGCTACTTGGGGCAGGGCAAGATTCAGCCCGCTTACATTCCCCGTGTGCTGGTAAAGATGCGAGTAGGTGGCGAAAGCAATCGCTCGCTGCCCCGCATTTGGCTTAAAACCCGCGAAGACTACACAGCGCTGCGCCGCAACGGCGTTGGTGGTGTGGGTGCTTTGGTTTGGAAGAAATTGAGCAAGTTAGGGCAGTTTTTTTGAGCACTGCTGTCGCTATGAGTAAGCACACCAGCACCTGGCATACAAGTGTGTGGCTGTGGTTGGCCTGGCTTGTGTTTTGGCCTGGATTGGCGTTTTTGGGCTTTGTGAGCGCGGGTGCGGTGCTGGCCTATCCTGCAGGGGCTCCAAGCCATGTCGATGCGGTGGTGGTGCTGGGTGGCGATGGAGGTCAGCGCTATGCGCGTGCCCTTGAGGTGGTGATGGATGGCTACAGCAAGCGCCTGCTGCTGATTAACCCCAATGAACCGGTAGTCAAAGCTGCATTGAGTCAATTGCGCGGTGTGCAAGTTCAATTTGACAACTCGCCACATAACAGTTGGGAGGAAGCCAAGGCCGTGCGCACCCGCATGCTAGCCAATGGCTGGAAGTCTGTACTTGTGGTTAGCGACCCACCCCACATGCTGCGATTGAAATATGCCTTTGGATCAAATTTTTGGGGTTCTGACTTGTCCTACACCCTGATAGCCACCAACCCAAGCTGGTGGTCTGCTCAGGGTTGGTGGCAAAACAAGATAGCCAAAGACTTTGTGATCAGTGAGGTGCAGAAGCTGGGGTACTACGTGCTGCATTACCGGTTTGGGTTGTGGTGAGCACGTTCCCACGGCCAGATTTCTACGCCATAGCGGTTCACAATTTTCTTGACCATCGCTTTTGACATGTCATCGGTCAACGATTCGACCAAGTACGTTCTGTGCAATGCAAAGGGTTGGCGACGCACAGGGTCTTGCTCATAGGTCAGCCCTTCATGCTGCTCCATCAGGTTGGCCCGCTCACGCAGCACGGCGCTTGAGTTAAACACCCAGTCAATAAAGTCGATCTCTTGCGCAGTCCAGTCACACACTGGCGCGCTCAGGTAGTCTGTTGCCCAGTCCGGGCCATTGCGGCTGCTGGCATGCCAGTACAGGTGCTCATTAATCTTTGTGCGCCCGGTGAGCCCTTCTGCAATGTAGGGGTTGGCCGCAATGCCCCGGCGCATGTAGGTGCAGGCGCTCACAAAATCCCCCTCACGAAACGCAATTTGACCCGCCTGGTACCAGTGCGCTGGTGAAGTGGCGGCTTCTTTCAGATAGCTTTTCATGGCGCTTTTGATGCCGCCCGTCATCAGGCTGATGTCGCCCATCAGCAAGCGCACGCCCAGGTTGTCTGCGGGGCACCAAGCCAGCAGTTTTTTAGCCAAGGCTTTGGCCGCCTTGCCATCACCACGGTGCATCAGCCCCAGCAGATAACCGTGCGCTGTGCGCAAAAAGGAGCGGTTGTCAATCTCGCCCCATGCAATCTGGCCTTTGAAGCCAGGCGGGATGAGAGCAGACGCCTGCCGATAGGCTTTTTCACGCAGTTCAGTGGATTCATCACGCATCTCAAGGCTCCACAGCCGATTGGCGACGAAGTTTTGAATTTCCAGCTGGGCCGGATACTTGACAAGCAGCTTTTGGGCGCGCAGCAGAGCCTGCTTGTGACTGATGCGCCCCTCCTCTAGGCTGTCAATCAGCTCGTCAAGCTCATCTTCCTCAGCCCAATCTCTGGAAAACGTGCCGTATTGAATGGGCTTATCAGTTTCATCGTCGGTGAGCTCGCTGACCGAAAAACTAAGTTGGGTCGTCATTGCTTGGTTCCTTTTTGGGCTGTGTGGTTGTGAACACCCGTCCGTTAGATGCGATATACCGGCGAATCTCAGGTGCCAAGTGTTCTGGCACCAGCATCAAGGCAAGTTCCATTGCATCGGCAATTCGCTCGATGGACGACAGACGGGGATCGCGCTTGCTGCTCTCAATCTCTGAGAGATGCTGTACCGACATGCCCGCAATGCCCGAGACGTTTTCCAGGGTCAAGTCACGCTGGTTGCGGTAGCGACGAATGATTGAGGGGATGAAGGAGTGCATGCTGAGTAGTCTAGGTTGCGACGTGGAGATGTGTTCATCGCATCGTATGAATTCGTAAAATCAAATCTACCGTCTCATCAGAGCAATTTCTGCCTCGCGCCTCGCCACCAAGCCCGGCAAAACCTTGCCCCCACCATGAACCCATTTGCGCAACTCCAGTGCGGCACCGGCCCAGTCCAGCTGATTGATGCGTCGGCGCAGGGTAGAAGTCTGCAGCCGCCCGGCACCCAGGTTGAAGGTGAAGTCGACAATGGCCGACAAACGGCTTTCTGGCTGACTCAGTAGCACCGGGCAGTAGCGCAGCGTGGCAGCCAGTGCTTGAGCCAGGTCGGCAGCCAGATAGGTTTCAGCTTCAGTCTCTGTGATCGGCGGATGATCTGGCTTGCACATATGCCCAAACCCAATAGTCCAAAACCCGGCTGGGCAGACGTACGGATAAGCCCGCCCAGGGTCATTCTTAGGCACCCGACAGAACCCCTCAAACCGTTTAGCCAGTTCGACGGCTGCCTGCGGTACATCAATCACGACCGCCCTGCTTTCTCAAAGGTTCTCGATAAAAACCAGAAGTTCAGCACTCCCGCCCAAAGTGCCTGGTCAGCCTCAGACCACGCCGCCAACACGGCAGCACCCCAACCAGCCCCTGCGTTCAGCGCAGCCATGAACGCAACTGTCTTGGCCGCGCAGTACAACGCCATCAGCCAGTAGGTGATGATCGGTCGCACGCTAGATGAGAGGGCATCTGCCCATAAGACACCGGTTTTCTCACCCTGGGTGCGCACCGCGTCACGCAGTGCCTCAATCGCACCAGTGTTCCATGCCGCATCAGCACCCGCTCCAATTTCAGCCATGCGAGAGGCACCGCGAACCTTCTCGAATTCCAGCGCTTTGTCCTGCATCGCCAGTTCGTGACCACGTTCGCCTTTGCGATCCAGCCATTTCAGAAATTCTGGAGCCAGTCGAAACGCCCCACCCAACAACCCACCCAGTAGCGCTTCGATCATTGGGCACCTCCGAAGATTTTGATTTTCAGGAAAGTACCGGCAAGCAGGGCAATAACCAGGCCTGTGACCATCATCTTGATGATG
Source organism: uncultured beta proteobacterium (assembly GCA_903927495.1). GTDB lineage: Bacteria > Pseudomonadota > Gammaproteobacteria > Burkholderiales > Burkholderiaceae_C > Rhodoferax. Next base: position 2,144 of record CAIYNH010000720.1, on the reverse strand, counting down.
GTCAGTCCAGCAGTCTTTTTGGCTTCATTAAAGGCATCAAGGAGGTTGCGCAGTTCACGAATATCGTGCGCTGCATCTTCGCCGTCTAGTCCCACCCCTTGCAAGGCGTGACGCGCACCACGCTCGGCAGCACGCTCAAGCATGTCCTCAAAGTCTTGCTTGGGCAGCGTCATCATCTGGCGTCTCTCCACTGTTTCAGTTTCCATTTTTCATGCTCCAAAAATACAAAACCCGCCAGATACGCGATACAGGCGGGTTTCAGGTTTAAAACGATTTACAAGTTCAGATTTCAATAATTTCCAATGGCAAATTGGGTGCAATGGCTTCAATCACCCCATCACGCACAAAAACCTTCTGGCCAATGGCAGGACTGCCCCGTGCCTTGACCGTGCCGCCACCGGGCAACGCAACGGTCACAACACCGGTGCCAATCTCAGACACGGTACCAACCTGAAGTGGTGGGTCGACTAGCAACTGCTTGAACTGCTCATAGACGTTAAACATAGGTCAACACTCCCAAGTTTTGCCAAACCTCTGGAAACCCGGCTTGAACCTGTGTCGAGCGCACCAGCCCGATGCGGTCAACACCAGCGTCGCGGTATTGCACAAAGGCACCGGGCTCAATGATTCCGGTGTCAAGCAGCACCGGCAAATTCAAGCTGACCTCAATCTGCCGACCGGTATCACTCAAAACAGCCAGGCCACGCTGACGGGCAACAGCAGCCTCAGTGATCAAAGCATCCACCACCATCGGTGCCAATTTCTCTCCTGCGGTGCCTGTCCGGGTGACCTGCGCCAACACACCAGCTTGCTGACCCGAGACAAACACCCGGTTGTAGGACGGCTTTTCCAACCAGCGCAGGGATTCCTTTTCTATCGCCTCGACTGGCAGCACAAAGTTTGGCGTCACCGTATTCCACTCCCAGGGTGCCACTGGATACCGGTGACGCACCCGGATCGTTGGGTCTCTGGGGTGTGGCAGCAGATAAGCACCGGCGGCATCGGCAATGACGCTCAAGGCCTCGATCCAGGTCCCTTGATGACTAAACACACCGGCTGGTACGTTCCAGTCGTTCAGACCCCAGTCCACACTCCAACCCATAGGCACACCGTTGATGGTCAGCACATCGTCCATCAATTGGCGTGCCGTTCGTGCCTGTGAGTTGGTGAACGTCATCACCGGCGCATAGGGTGCGGCCAACGCAGCATTCTTGCCTCGCCCAGTCAATCGAATGCTGGTCTGCCCAAAACTCCGCTCACGACCGATGTTTTCAGCAAGAACAGCAAAGGTGGTGCCATTCACGCTGGCAAGCAGTTCCACCACGCCTGAGCCACTGGGCTCAATCAGACTTTGCGCGCTGGGCGGTAGCGCAGCATCAAATCCCCAGGCCCAAGACGCTGCATCCAGAGACAGGGACAGACTATGAACCGGCACTTCCACCCCGTTGGAGGCTAGGTGCAGACTGACATCGTTAATCACAAAGTACACCTTTCTGACCGCAACGGTCACAACGCCGGTTGGTGGAATTTCTGGAGATTCACATTGGCGGACCCCAAACACCAGCATGGGTGCTGCCAATGGTGGACATGCAAACAGCAAGGCTGTGCCCCAGTACGTCGGCACAACCGGCGGATTCACAGGAATCACATGCACACCGGGCCTGGGCACCCAAGCCTGCTCAAAGATGGAGGGCAGAAACCTTCTCAAAGGGATGGCAGTGCCAGCGTGACCGGAGTAACCCAGTGCCCGATGAATCGCACCACCTTGCCTAAAACCCAGCTCAATCAGACGGCATTGGCCAGCAAACACCTTGGCCGAGAGTTCCCGGCTGTATTCCCCGGCCATGGCGCGCTTGACACCTTTGACGATGGTTGAAACAGGCGAGCCATCGTTTTCAAACTGCTCGGCGACGTAAGCGACCCGAATGCCTTTGCTCTTCAATTTATATTCGTGGTACGCCGCCTCGTCCGCATCTTGAAACCGGCCCCAGCGACTGACGTCGTAGACCAGCACCAGGCTGAAATCCGCAACACCGGTTTCAACATCGGCAATGAGCTTTTGCAGAGACGCCCGCCCGCCAAGCGAGAGTCCACTTTTACCTTCATCAGCATAAGTGCGCACGATCTCGATATTGCGATGGCGG
>CAIYNH010000719.1 GCA_903927495.1 uncultured beta proteobacterium | reverse complement strand
TGGTAGAAACGGCCAAGGCCATCAACATTTCGACCGACCAGCGCTTGCTGCTGGTGGAGCCGCAAGAGTTCATTATTGACGGGCAAGACGTGAAGGAGCCGATCGGCATGAGCGGCATCCGCCTCGAAGCCAAGGTTCACATCGTGACGGGTGCCCAAAGCGCGGCCGAGAACATCATCAAATGTGTGCGCCGTTGCGGCCTTGAAGTCGAGCAACTCATGCTCAATCCGCTGGCCAGCAGCCTCTCCGTGCTGACCGAGGATGAGCGCGAACTCGGTGTCGCGCTGATTGACATTGGCGCTGGAACGACCGATTTGGCCATTTTTACCAACGGTGCCATTCGCCATACTGCCGTGATTCCGATTGCGGGCGACTTGATCACCAGCGACATTGCCATGGCGCTGCGCACCCCCACCAAGGATGCCGAAGAAATCAAGGTTGAAAACGGCTATGCCAAGCAATTGCTGGCTGACCCCGAAGCCCAGGTTGAGGTCCCTGGACTGGGTGACCGGGGCCCGCGCATGCTCAGCCGACAAGCCCTGGCCGGGGTGATTGAGCCACGTGTCGAAGAAATATTCAGTCTGGTGCACCAAGTGATGCGCGAGTCAGGCTTTGAAGAAATGCTCTCCAGCGGCATTGTGCTGACCGGTGGCAGTTGCATCATGCCCGGCATGGTCGAACTCGGAGAAGACATCTTTTTGAAACCGGTTCGTCGGGGAATTCCGAAATACCGTGGTGCCCTGTCCGACATGGTGGCGCAGCCGCGTGCGGCCACGGTCATGGGTCTGATGGAAGAAGCCCGCCTGGCACGTTTGCGCGGCTTTAAGGTATCGCAAAAAAATGGCTCCATGAAAACCGCTTTTGGCTCGATCAAAGACTGGATTGTGGGGAACTTTTAACCATGAAAACTACCCTTTCGTTGAATTCCGTAGCCTCGCCGTTCCGGGCTGAGGGCTTGCTGTGCACCGGTCCGCCCCAGCGATGGCGATGCGCTGACCCGCCTGTTGCACGTTTGGATAACTTGAACCCACCCCTTTTTAGTACCCCCTCACTTTATGAAATTTCAGGAGAAAAACATGTCCATTGAATTGATTGACGAAGAAGCATTTAACCAAGGCACCCAGATCAAGGTGATCGGCGTTGGCGGCGGTGGCGGCAACGCCGTGGCCCACATGATCGCCAGCGCTGTTCAGGGCGTGGAATTTATCTGTGCCAACACCGACGCGCAAGCGCTCAGCAGCAGCCAGGCGCATCGCATGATCCAACTCGGTACCACCGGTCTGGGCGCAGGCAGCAAGCCCGACAAAGCCCGTGATGCCGCGGAGTTGGCGATCGAACACATCCGCGAAGCCATTGCCGGCGCGCACATGCTCTTCATAACCGCAGGCATGGGCGGGGGCACCGGCACTGGCGCGGCCCCCGTGATTGCCCGTGTCGCGCGGGAGATGGGCATTTTGACGGTTGGCGTGGTCACCAAGCCGTTTGAGTTTGAAGGCAAGCGCCGTATGGACAACGCCGATTGTGGTTTGGCCGAGCTCGAAGCCAATGTCGATTCACTGATCGTGGTGCTGAACGAAAAACTACTCGAAGTGTTGGGCGACGATGCCACTCAGGACGAGGCCTTTGCGCATGCCAATGATGTGCTGAAAAACGCGGTCGGTGGCATTGCCGAAATCATCAATGTGCCCGGCCATGTCAACGTCGACTTTGAAGACGTGCGCACCGTGATGGGTGAACCCGGCAAAGCCATGATGGGCACGGCCGTGGCTGCCGGGCCGGATCGCGCCCGCATTGCTGCCGAGCATGCCGTGGCCTGTCCACTCCTTGAAGGCATTGACCTGTCGGGTGCCAAAGGGGTACTGGTGCTGATTTCAGCTGCCAAGGGTTCGCTGAAACTGTCGGAATCGAAGCTTGCCATGAACACCATTCGCGCCTACGCCTCGCCCGATGCTCACGTGATCTACGGCACCGCCTACGACGACAACCTGGGCGACCAGATTCGCGTAACTGTGGTGGCGACCGGCCTGAGTCGCCAGGGCGCACGGCCCAAACTGGTGGTTACGCAACAACCGCAGGTAGAGCTGCGTACCGGCACCCACAACGTGCCGTTTCCGGTACCTACGCTGAACACCCCACTGGCTGGCCATCAAACCACCGGCATGATGGGTAACGCAGGCTCGATGGGCGGCGGTGGTGGCGCAGCCATGGGCCGCAGTCAAACGGACTACGGTTCGATGAACACCCCCAGCGTCTGGCGTACGCGCGACCGCACCTCTGCCGCCGCCAAGGTGGACGCACTTTCCAGCGGCGGTATGGACGACTTTGAGATTCCGGCGTTCTTGCGCAAGCAGGCCGATTGAGGCAAGACGGAGCGCTGGTCTCAATTGGACTTTGCATTGCGCTTTCCGCAACCGCCACAGCCGCAGTGATTTTGGGGTCG
>CAIYNH010000718.1 GCA_903927495.1 uncultured beta proteobacterium | reverse complement strand
GAAAGCTCCCAGTTGCTGTATCCGCGAGCAGCATTCGCGTAAGAGGACCGGTCCGTATGTCCATCCAGGCTGATCTTGTTTTCAACGTCAAGCAGTGCCACACCAATTTCGCGAAGAATATCCCGCATATAGGGTTTCACCGATGCACTGCCGCTGTCAAACATGGGCCGCTTCTGGTCATCAACAATCTGGATTTGTAGCCCGTCCGGTGTGATTTCCAGTTTGATTTGCGAACTGAACTCCGACATCTTGGGGTTGTTGGCGATGACCTCTGCAAGTTTGGCGCTCAGCGCGGCCAGCATTTTGGCATCGCGCCGGGCCACTTCCGCCTTGACTTTTTCGCCCGACATTTTGCGAGCCGATTTATCCGCCCCATCGCCCCGTCTGGACTGTCCTGCAGTCTGGGTCAGGTCATTACCACCCCCGTTAACGACGCTGTTGCTGGCACCGGCACCTGCACCGCCCGCCATGGAAACTTTCAGCGGAGACGAAAAATAGTCCGACAAACCCTTTTTGTCACCTTCGCTGGTGCTGCCTAACAGCCACATCAGCAAAAAAAAGGCCATCATGGCGGTCACAAAGTCAGCGTAGGCAATTTTCCAGGCTCCACCGTGCACCGCGTGGCCACCCTTTTTGACCCGCTTGATGATGATGGGCTGGAGTTTTTTTGAGTCCCCTGCCATGGCTAAGCGCCCCCGGGCCTATTTTCTCTTGACATAGGCTTCGAGTTCGGTAAAGGACGGGCGCTCTGTAGAGTAAAGCACCTTGCGGCCGAATTCGATGGCGGTGGACGGGTTGTAGCCTTGCATGCTCGCCAGCAGCGTGGTGCGGATGCACTGCAGTTCTTTGCCAGACTCTTCCACCTTCTGCTCCAGAATGCCCGCCAGTGGCTCGGCAAACGCATAGGACAGCAAGATGCCGAGGAAGGTTCCCACCAGTGCGGAACCAATCATGCCACCCAGCACGGCCGGTGGTTGGCCCACAGATCCCATGGTGTTTACCACCCCCAGAACGGCCGCAACAATACCGAAGGCAGGCAATCCGCCAGCCACACGTTGCAGGGCGGCCACTGCGGCATGCTCCTCGTGGTGGTGGGTTTCAATTTCGCTGTCCATCAGCGACTCGATCTCGTGGGCATTGAGGTTGCCCGACACCATCATGCGCAGGTAATCCGTGATGAATTCCACCACGTGGTGGTCGCTGCCAACCGCCGGGTACTTCTTGAAGAGCGCTGAATCGTGGGGTTCTTCCACGTCCTTTTCAATGGCCATCAGGCCTTCCTTGCGCGCCTTCTGGAGAATGTCGTACATCAAGGCCATCAGTTCCATGTAGCGTGCCTTGGTATATTTGCTTCCCTTGAAGCAGGCCCCCAGGCCTTTCATGGTGGACTTGATGACCTTCATCTGGTTGTTGGCCAGAAAGGCACCGCCCGTGGCACCGCCAATGGTGATCAACTCGAATGGCAATGCCTTCAGGATCACACTGATGTTGCCACCGTGAAAGATGTACACGCCAAAGACGCAGACAATGATGACGGCCCAACCGATGAGTACAAACATAGGCGAATTGTGACAGCGAGGCTACTGGCCAGAAGCGTGGAAGAAGGTGTCTTTTACAGGACTGTTAGTCGATCATATCGGGGAAGTTGGATTTTGCTTGAATTATCACCAAGACTCCGTTTTCCGTTCGTCACCTCGAAATGGGTTGCAAAAGTTGCCAGCAAGCCTCGTGGATATTGCGCAATCAGCTACTAAATATATAGCGTTAATGCAGCAGTATCCCGCCGGAGGATGCTCCTTTTCCGGCACGTGCCGGGGGGGTGCACAGGCCACATTCGTAGTGGCGTGAGTTTTCATAGGCTTCGCTCACGAAGTGCCCGCCACATTTGGAGCACTTGGTCATCGACAGCATGTTGTTGTCGATAAATTTGACCAGACGCCACGCCCTTGTAATGGACAGCAGCGGTTCGACCCCGCAAGCGGCAATTTGCTCGGTGTACAGGCGATAGGCTGCCATCACGGCGTCAATGTCATCCATGGCGCTGACTTTGGTCAGGTACTCATAGGTGTTCTGAAACAGGGAAGCGTGAATGTTGGGTTGCCATGTCAAGAACCACTCGGTAGAGAAGGGCAACTGGCCTTTGCTGGGTGAGCGGCCAGCCACTTCCTTGTACAGGCGCAGCAAGCGCTCGTACGACAGATCAGTTTCGCTCTCGAGAACCTGCAGCCGTGCCCCGAGTTGAATCAGGGCAACTGCGCGCTCGACTTGCTTGGAATCGTTCAAAACACTTTTGGTGGCCATGGTGGTGCTCCGGTGACGTAGGGGCTGGCTGTTACATGGCTTCGGCAAACTTGCCGGCCATCAGGATGCTGGCATGCAGCTTGGTGGTCGCATCGTTGTCGACCTTGCTGACGTTGTGGTTGGTCAACAGGCTCCACACAATGTCGTCGTCCACCCGGAAGCGACACAGCAGCATGTTCCCGGACGCAATTTTCAAGACTTGCGCAGGGGAGAGGGCGCCTATCAGGTCGGCGGCATCTTCGGACATGCCAAGACGAAACAGCGCTTCAGCTTTATCCTGACGGATCAGATTTTGGGCCAGCATCAGGTAAGTCATGTTGGCTTCCCGGATTTCACTCAGAATTTGCTCATTGGTCATTTTCGGCTCCTGGTTGAGGCGGTGATTCATGTGAATCACCATGGAGCAAATTTTGGTCTACGTCATCAGATTCTTGAATCCGAAAATGGCTAATCCGCGTGTCAGCAAAACACGAAAAGCCTGTAAGGCAAATGCCTACAAGCAGCAATAAATTCAAGGTTGCGCAGCAACCGCTGCAGTCAATGACATAACCCGACTCGGGG
>CAIYNH010000717.1 GCA_903927495.1 uncultured beta proteobacterium | reverse complement strand
TGTAATTCCTGAAAGTGAAGCTGTGTTGCAGGCATCCAATCAGGGTGTGCCGGCGGTGCACATGGTAGGCAGTGATGTTTCAGAAGCCTATAAAGACGTGATTGATCGTTTTCTGGGTGAAGACAAGCCCATGCGATTTACCGAGCCACCCAAACAAGGTTTGTTTAAGCGCTTGTTCGGAGGGAAATAAAGCCATGTCTTTTTTCTCATTTTTTCTGGGCGAGAAAAAGAAAACCGCCAGTATGGCCAAGGAGCGCCTGCAAATTATTCTGGCGCACGAGCGCAGTGGTCGCAATGCTGCCGAGCCAGACTACCTGCCTGATTTGCAACGTGAACTGATTGCGGTGATCAGTAAATACGTCAAAATCAATCCGGCCGATATCAAGGTCAATCTCGAGCGTCAAGACAATCTAGAAGTTCTTGAAGTCAAGATTGAATTACCTGATGGTCGCTAGTAGCTATATTATTAATAGCTACTAAAGTATACCAGTCAAGCGTTTGACACCTATTGTTTAGAACTGGCTGGATGCCAGCGTTTAAGCAGCAGAGCGTTGCTCATCACACTCACTGAACTCATCGCCATAGCAGCACCTGCGAGAACCGGGTTTAGGTACCCAAAGGCTGCCAATGGAATTCCCGCTACGTTGTAAATGAAGGCCCAAAACAGGTTTTGCTGAATCTTGGAGACGGTGCGGCTTGAAATATCCAGCGCTGCTGCTACCAGCGACAAGTCGCCTCGCATCAAGGTGATGCCAGCAGCATGCATCGCAACATCGGTACCACCCCCCACATTTGCCATCGCTATACCCACATCTGCTGCGGCTAGGGCCGGCGCATCGTTGACTCCGTCACCCACCATGATCACGGTATGGCCTAGCTTCTTTAATGCCACGATCTTTGCGGCCTTGTCACCGGGCAATACCTCACTCATTACTTCCTCGGGTTTTAAGCCCAGCAGCATTGCCATAGCCTGTGCTGCATGATGGTTGTCACCTGAGACCATCAGGGTTTGAATTCCGTGGGTTCGAAGCGCCGCAATGGTTTTTGCAGCTTCGGGCTTTGGTTCGTCACCAAAGGCAAATAGAGCCAAAGCTGAAAGTCCATGCGGTGTACGTTCACCTAGCATCGCCAGCGTGGCACCCTGCGATTGCAGGGTTTGGATAGATGTTAAAAATATACCTTGATCGATGCCCAGCTCATGCATCCAGCGCAGGCTACCCACAACGAAGTTGCGCTCATTAACCTTACCTTGCAAGCCTTTGCCAGGAATCGCGGTAACCGAACTGACTGGCAGTAGGGCCAGTGACTTTTCCTGTGCAGCAGTGACCACGGCGCGCCCAAGCGGATGCTCGCTACCACTTTGCAGGCTCGCGGCAAGCGCCAGCAACAGAGATTCATCATGACCCTTTGCCACAATAAAACGGGTCAAACTGGCACGCCCCAGTGTCAGCGTACCGGTTTTGTCAAATACCACGGTATTCGCCTTGTGGGCCAGTTCCAAGGCTTGAGCGTCCTTGATCAGAATGCCGTATTGCGCGGCCACGCCAGTACCGGCCATGATGGCTGCCGGTGTGGCCAAGCCCAGCGCGCAGGGGCAAGCAATTACCAGCACGGTTACAGCGTGAATCACAGCCACCTCAAAGGGATGGCCACTCAGCCACCAGCCCAGCAGCGTGATCAGTGCCAGTGCTAGTACCACTGGGACAAAAACGGCACTGACCTTGTCCACCAAGCGTTGAATCGGAGCCTTTGCGGCCTGGGCATCTTCTACCAGACGGATGATGTTGGCCAGCACGGTGTTGATACCCACCGCTTTCACCGTCACCACCACCCTGCCATCGCCATTGAGGGTGCCACCAGTGACTTTTGCGTGGACTTCTTTGGCTACAGGTAAAGGCTCACCTGTCAACATTGATTCATCAACCTGAGTCAGGCCTTCCAGTACCACTCCGTCTACAGGAAAACGCTCACCAGGACGTACCACAAGTTCGTCGCCTACCAGGATTTCGTCTATTGGCACATCGACTTCACCATCCAGACCCATCAAATGGGCGGTCTCGGGTCGCAGTGCGTGCAGTGCCCGAATGGCTGAAGTGGTTTGTCGTTTGGCCCGGGCTTCGAGCCATTTACCCAATAACACCAGCGTGATCACGACTGCCGAGCCTTCAAAGTAAAGGTGTACTGCGACTTTTGGTGAAGCCGTCAGCCACAACCAGGTGGAAAGCGCCCAGCCTGAGGTCGTGCCAATCGACACCAGAAGATCCATGTTGCCACTGAGTGATTTGATGGAATGCCACCCGGCCTTGTAAAAACGTGCCCCCAAGAAAAATTGCACGGGGGTGGCAATGGCAAACTGCAACCAGGCTGGCAGCATCCAGTGAAAACCAAACAAATCGCCCAGCATGGGCAGCATTAGCGGCAATGACAGCACCAAGCCAATTGCTACAGGCCCAAAGCCTGCCCAAGGCGATGTATCTTGTGCATCAATAGCGGCATTGGCAGCCACGGGTTCATATCCCGCATCGCGCACAGCACGTTTTAGGCGCCCTTGCATTTGCTCGGATGGTTCAAAAACAACACGCGCTGACTCCGTAGCCAGATTCACCGTAGCGCTTTGCACCCCCGGTACTTTTTTCAGGGCCCGCTCGGCTCGCCCAACGCAGGAAGCGCAGGTCATGCCGTGAATGCCGATGTCAATTTGGGTAAGTGCTTGGGTCATATTCAGTGGAAAGTCAGGGGTTCAGTAATTGCCGGTTCAGCATGAAGGGTTCACAATACGCCATTTTCGGCTTTGATAAACTTGTTAAAGGATTTTTCATGAAACACACCTTCACTGTAACGGGAATGAGTTGTGAGCACTGCGAAAAAGCGGTAACCCGGGCCATCAAGCAGCTTGACCGCACTGCAGAAGTCAGCATTGAGCGGGCTGCCAATAAAGTCGAAGTGACATCGTCCCAAGCGCGTGAAGCTCTGGCTCTGGCCATGACTGAAGAAGGTTATGGTGTTGCACCCTGAAGACAGCTTTGTTGCTGCCAGTTCACTGGTCGAACTGTACCCGGCACTGGCGCAGGTTCAGCCTTCATTGACTGAACTGGCAGCGCAGGGTCTGCCGCTGCTCCCTTTTCAGGTTCCGGCAGATACCGTTTTGTTCAATGAAAACACCCCATGCAAGGGCTTTCCTCTGGTGCTGGCGGGGGAAGTCAAGGTTTCGCGCAATTCGTCTGACGGTCGGTCCCTGGAACTTTATCGGGTGGTCCCAGGTGAGTTGTGCCTGGTCTCAAGCGCTTGCCTGTTTCGCTCCCAACCCCTGTCAGCATATGGCATCACCACCAAACCCAGTACGCTGATGCTGATTCCAGCCCAAGTGTTCCAGCGCTGGCTTGAGACACCTGTTTTTCGTAGCGAAGTGCTGGGCTTGTTTGCTGAACGTATGGCCGATTTGACCAGTCTCATTGATGCGGTCGCCTTTCATAAATTGGACCGCCGACTGGCCACGGCTTTGTTGGGGCGGGGTCCACAACTCAACCTGACGCACCAGATGCTGGCCGACGAATTGGGCACAGTGCGTGAAATAGTGACTCGGTTGTTGAGGCGTTTTGAGCGAGAGGGCTGGGTGGCACTTGGACGCGAGCAAATTCAAATCATCAATGCCGCTGGTCTGCGTGCACTGGCTACGTCCAACGTAGGTTGAAGCCTGGGTGACTTGAGTCACAGACCACCGTCATTGTGCTCGGGTGTAATCCAAGTGTTCATCATTCAACCTAGGAGTTTTCATGAAATCAAATGTTGGCGGTATCGACCGTATTTTGCGCATTGTTATCGGCTTGGTGCTGATTGGCTTGACCTTTACCGGCACTATTGGGGTCTGGGGTTGGCTCGGTGTGGTGCCACTTGCTACGGGTGCCATTGGCTGGTGCCCTCCCTATGCAATTTTTGGTTGGAACACTTGCTCAATGAAAAAATAATTGTTATTCATGGGTGTGCAGACCCATCACAGCGGCGGCACACTGGCCGCCGCTCTTCTGTGCAAACGCTTTTTTTAAAATTTGAGAGCAGTAGATAATCTGGCCTCACGAAGAATCCGAAAGCAACTGAATTGTCACGTTTCGAACGAAATGATGGCTCGCAGACATCTCTCACATTAATATCATTTTTATAGCATCTAACGCTACTCTATAAAGCGCTAGAGCCAAATTGAATGCCTGAATATTTTCCATCATCCGGTCTCTGGCTGGACTTGGCATCGGTGGTGCAGTGTTGCGACGCGCCAACGTATGCGCGCGGGCTGGACCTGTACCGCACCCAGCGCGTGATCGATCTGCAAATTGAACCGCTCAAGGACTACTGGCTGCTGTTGGGCGAAGTGCAAGGAAGCGCGCGCCACCCCTATGAAGTGTCGATCGAACTCAAACGCAGCGCCAATGGCCGTGTGCTGGAGTGGGACAGCGACTGCACTTGTCCGGCTGGCTATCAATGCAAGCACGGCGTTGCACTGATGATCAAAGCAGCCTACAAAGGCCAGCAAATTCTGACCGGAACTGAATTTAATCGCTCGGTTAAGCAACCGAGCCCGAAAGAACAGGAAGCCTTGCAACGGGCTGAAATTGAACGTCGCCAAGCAGCATTGCAACTCGAAGCCGAAAATCAGGTGATTCGCTGGCTCGCTGAATTGGAGCGTAACGGCAGTAAGCCAGCTGGTACTGCCGATGGTGGGCGGCCGATTCAGCGTGGGCAGCAAGTCGAGATCAAGCATGAGTATTTTATGTACCTGCTGTCGATTGCCGGGGCCAACGGTACCAGCCCGCATCTGGAACTGGAGGTGGTGGTGTCGTACCGAAAACAAAACGGCGATTGGGCCAAATCCAAAGTGCTCAAATTCCAGCCCGAGCGCGGCCAACCAGCCTTTGACTATGCCACCGACGTTGACCGCGATGTGTTGCAACTGATGCGAGCGATGCCCAGTAGCTCAGGCAGCTATTACTACCACTATGGGGTCAAGAGCAAGGTCACGATTGACGGAAAATATGGCGTTCAAGCGCTGGAGGCTGCCGCCAGTACGGGCCGTCTTTTTATTGGCGCAGCCAATAGCCAGCCCGGCATACCGGCCAAGTGGGGGCCAGCGCTGGCGGTGCGCTGGGCCTGGCACGAAGTCACCCAAATGCAGACTGATGAAAGCGCTTGGGTGCTGCGTGCAAGACTCGATGAGCCAAACGCCAAGCTGTGCCTGAATAACCCGCTGCTGTACCTCGACAGTCAGCGTGGCGTCTGTGGACTGGCGCAAGTGCAAAATATGAGCATGGGCCAGGTGGCTGTGCTGTTGAAAGCGCCGCCCATGAAAGCTGAGGCGCTAAAGAAACACCAGCTTGCACTGACAGAGCGTCTGGGAAGCCTTCCGCTGCCACCGATGCTTGATAAGTTGCGCACCCTGACAGATATCACTCCAACTGCCCACCTACACTTGACCCAGGTGGTCGCAGGAGAGGTAGCCTCTGCGGGCCTGCTTAGGGCACGACTGCAGTTTGACTACGCTGGCCACCGGGGTTGGTGGGTTGGTCAAGGCACCAACGTGTTAATCAACGACGCGACTGATCAAGTGATGTTGCAGCGCGAACCGCAGGCCGAGTTGGAGTTTTTGTCGCGCCTGATGGAGTTGGGTCTGGTTGCCAATGGGCAAGGTGTCTTCGGCATTTCTGGTAGCCATCCCCAACAACAGTGGATGCAATGGGCTGAGAGCGAATTTGCGACGTTTCGCGAAGCCGGCTTCGAGGTTACGCTTGACCCGGCTCTTAAGGGCTGGATCAGCCACGCCGACACTCTGGATGTGAAACTGCAACACCAAGGCGATGAGGAGGCCACCTCGCCCTGGTTTGATTTGTCCCTTGGCATGGAAATCAATGGTCAGCGTCACAACATCTTGCCGATGCTGCCAGAACTGATTTCTGTTGCAGCCAACAGCCCGCGTGATGCGGTCACAGGCTTGCCCGAGCTGCCGCCATTTGTTTATGTGCCAGCGCCAGGCGGTGGTTTTATTCGCTTGCCAACAGATGGGCTCAAGCCCTGGATGGGGGCACTGCTCGAATTGGTGGGTGACCGCGCCCATGATTTCACCGGCGAGAGCCTGAAACTCTCGCGTCTGGATGCGATGCGCACTGCCGCCACTTTGGGCGAGGGTGCCGTGTGGGAGGGTGCTAAGCACCTGCGCGAGATGGTGCAACGCCTCAGTGGTCGCGCCGAACTGCCAGAGATTGCACTGCCAAAAAGCGTTAACGCAGTCTTGCGACGTTACCAACAACAAGGCGTGAATTGGCTGCAATTCTTGCGCGAATACGGTTTGGCTGGCATTCTGGCTGACGACATGGGTTTGGGCAAAACACTGCAAGCGCTGGCACATATCCAAATTGAAAAAGACGCTGGTCGACTGACCCATCCGGCGCTGATCATTGCGCCGGTGAGTCTGATGGGCAACTGGAAACGCGAGGCCGAGCGCTTTTGCCCGGACTTGCGCTGTCTGGTGCATCACGGAATGGATCGCCACGACGCGGCCGACACCATGATGACTCACGATGTAGTGATTGCCCCCTATTCACTCCTGCACCGTGATCGTGAACGCTGGCTCGAGGCAACATGGCATCTGGTCGTGCTCGACGAAGCGCAAAATATCAAGAACGCCAACACCCACGCCGCCGAAGTGGCTAGTGAGCTCAAGGCTCGCCACCGGCTGTGCCTGTCAGGCACGCCGATGGAAAATAACCTGGGCGAAATCTGGAGCCTGTTTCACTTCTTGATGCCGGGCTTTCTTGGCAGCCAAAAGCGCTTTACCGAACTGTTTCGCAAGCCCATCGAAAAGCAGGGCGACCCAGAGGCCATGTTCCAACTCCGTGCACGGGTGACACCATTTATGCTGCGCCGCACCAAAGCACTGGTTGCCGACGAGTTGCCCCCAAAAATTGAGACGGTGATGCGTGTGGAACTGTCGGGAAAACAAGCAGATCTGTACGAAACCATTCGCCTCGGAATGGAAAAAACCGTGCGCGAAGCACTCGATTCAAAGGGTCTGGCTAAATCGCAAATCACGATCCTGGATGCCTTGCTGAAACTTCGCCAGGTTTGCTGTGACCCCCATCTGGTAAAGCTGACGGCAGCAAAAAAGGTCACGACTTCGGCCAAGTTGGAACAGTTGATGGCCATGCTGCCTGAGATGCTCGCTGAGGGCCGACGCATCTTGCTGTTCTCACAATTCACCACCATGCTCAGCCTGATTGAAGATGAACTGATCAAGCGCAAAATTAAATGGGTGAAACTGACCGGCCAGAGCCAAAACCGTGACGCGCTGATCGAGCGCTTCACCAGCGGTGATGTGCCGCTTTTTTTAATCAGTCTGAAAGCCGGCGGGGTGGGGCTAAACCTGCCCCAAGCCGACACTGTAATCCACTACGACCCGTGGTGGAACCCCGCAGTAGAAAACCAGGCCACTGACCGAGCCCACCGGATCGGGCAAACCAAAAGTGTCTGGGTGGTCAAATTGGTAGCTCAAGGCACGATCGAAGAGCGAATTCTTGCTCTGCAAGAACGTAAAGCTGCATTAGCCGAAAGCATGTACAGCGGCTCGGTCGGGCGTAAACAGCCGTTGTTTAGCGAAAGTGATTTACAGGAATTGCTCAAACCGCTATCGCTTTAATAGCTTAATATGCTTTATTTACGGGCGTTAGAGGTATAAATTCCTTGTGGATTTTGACATCTGAAGCGCCAGAATTCCTGTTATCTAGCACGCATAGCATCATTCTCGAAGGTGTCACCACTACCGGCACCTTAGCCTGGATCGACAACGCCAGCATCAGCGTCACCACCGCCGTCCCCGAACCCGAAATCAACCTAGATTCTTCAGTTGGACGCACCATCTCCCATTGGGTGAATTTTAAAAAAGCCGAAAAAGTCAATTTTCATGAGCACTTACAGTTAAAAACAAGCGGTCAACTGAGGAATCTAGGTTGATAAGCTGGTGAGGTATCTTTGGTGCCGGTTCTTCGTTTTAATTCAAACAATGACCGTTTGGCAATCACGCCAACGCATCGTCAGACATCTCAAAGGTGCTCATTAGGCCCCCCCAGCGTCTCCCTAGCCAAACTCAGTGGGTCAATTCCAGTGAGCAC
>CAIYNH010000716.1 GCA_903927495.1 uncultured beta proteobacterium | reverse complement strand
GGTAAAGATGCCCGCTTCGGGCGCGTTGGTGATGTAGCGTTTGGTGCCGTTGATGACGTAGTTGTCACCGTCTTTTACCGCCGAAGTACGCAAACTGGCTGCATCGGAGCCACTGTCAGGTTCTGTCAGTGCAAAGGAGCCAATGATTTCACCCGTGGCCATGCGCGGTAAATAGTGTTCCTTTTGATCTTCAGTGCCGTCAATGACGATCCCCTGGGCGCCGATGCCATTGTTGGTGGCGAAGAGTGACCTAAACGCTGGCGAGGTGTGGGCAATCTCGAAGCCCGCCATCACTTCTTCTTCCATGGTCAAGCCCATGCCACCATAGGCTTCGGGGATCGACATGCCAAAGAGACCCAGTTCCTTCATGTCCTGCACGATGTCCTCAGGAATTTGGTCAGTTTCGGCAACGTGCGCTTCTTGCGGCACCAGTTTTTCGCGCACGAAGCGCGCGATGGTGTCAAGCAAAAGAGTAAGGGTTTCTGGATCTCGGATCATCGACTGCTCCCGAATTTATTTCACGTGCTTGCGGAAATCTGGCTTGCGCTTTTCGCGGAATGCGTTACCACCTTCTGCCGATTCTGGGCTTTCGTAATACAGCTTGAGCGCGTGCATGGCCAAGCCGCCCATGCCGCGAATCATTTCGGTGTCGACATTGAATGACTTCTTGGCAAGAGCAATCGCTGTGGGGCTCTTTTCCACGATTTCGTCGCACCACTTACGAACTTCTGCATCGAGTTGGTCAAGTGGCACTACGGCGTTTACCAAGCCCATTTCAAGCGCTTGTTTTGCCGTGTAGCGACGGCATAGATACCAGATTTCACGGGCTTTTTTCTCACCGACCACGCGAGCCAGGAGGGCGGTGCCAAAACCAGGATCTACCGAACCTACGCGTGGACCCGCCTGGCCGAGTTGGGCGTTTTCAGACGCTATTGCCAGATCGCAAATCGTGACCAGCACATTGCCGCCACCTATCGCAAAGCCATTGACCCGGGCAATCACCGGCTTGTTGCAGTCACGAATGGCGCTTTGTAGCTCTTCAATGGGCAGACCGATGACACCACGGCCACCATATCCGCCGTCTTGTGTGCCTTGGTCGCCGCCCGTGCAAAAGGCTTTTTCTCCGGCACCGGTCAGAACCACCACGCCAATGCTGCGATCAAAATCGGCATCCTTGAAAGCGTGGATCATTTCCTCGCAAGTGTTGGCGGTAAAGGCGTTGTAGGCCTTGGGTCTGTTGATGGTGATGGTGGCTATGCCGTCTGCCTTGGTGTAGAGAATGTCGGTATAGACTGGCTTTGAGATTTCCATGTGAGTTTCCTTTAGTGAAATGTTTTGAATTAACCTACCATCGTCAGCCCACCAGACACGCTGATGACCTGACCGGTGATAAAGGCGGCGTCGTCGCTGGCCAGAAAAGCAATAGCCCCAGGCAGATCACCAGGCTGACCCAGGCGGCCAAAAGGTATGGCGCGCGTTAAGCCCTGACGTAGTTTGTCGGCGTTTTCGCCTTCACCAGCAAAGTCTGCAAACAAAGCGGTGTCAGTAGGGCCAGGGCACACTACATTGACGTTGATCTGCTTGCGGGACAATTCGCGGGCAATGGTTTTTGAGAACGCGATCATGCCACCTTTGCAAAGCGCATACACCGATTCACCTGACGACCCTACTCTCGCAGCATCCGAGGCAACATTCACCACCCGGCCACGACCACGCTCAGACATGCCTTTCAGCACGGCATGGTGCATGTACAGCGATCCGTACAAATTGATAGCGACAATTTGTTCCCACAATGCTTTGTCGGTTTTCAGGAAATTGCCGGCCTTATCCCAGCCCGCGTTGTTCACCAGCACATCAATCGGGCCCAGTGCTGCTTCTACGGCAGCCACACCTGCAACGACCTGCTCCTGATTGGTCAGATCCACTGCAAAAGCCTGAGCCTTGCCACCTGCCGCCGTGATCTCTTTGACGACACTTTCTGCGGCAGCCGGGTTGATGTCAACCACGGCAACTTTGGCACCTTCTTCGCCAAAGCGTTTGCAGACGGCAGAGCCTATCCCGCCGCCCCCGCCAGTGACCAGAACAACTTTGTCTTTTAATCCACGCATTACTTTTCTCCTGTTAAAAATGCATAAAAATTTGGTTTCGTTCACGCCATCGTTTACGATGACTGTTATTTTTTGTGCCTATATCTCCCATGCCTGACCTTCGAACCGGAAAAAATCAAGCGATTGACGAAATCAACAATCGGCTGTTCTTTCGCCTTTTTCAGGTGGCCAATACGCTGCATACCAAAGGCACGCAAGCCATTGAAGAATTTGGCGTGACCACGCAACAGTGGTCTGTGCTGGGTGCACTGTCGCGACCTCAAGCGGCAGATGGCATGTCGATTGGGGACCTTTCGCGTTTTTTGCTGGTCAGCCGGCAAAACCTCACCGGCTTGCTGTCGCGCCTGGAGCGTGATGGTTTTCTGGAGCGCGCCACCAGTGAAGATGATCGGCGTTCGCGCAAAGTGAAGCTCAGCGTCCAGGGAGAAACGCTCTGGATCAATTTGCAGGAACCCATCCGCAATTTTTACGATCAGGCCTTGAAAGACCTGTCGTTTGATGATCGGTTGGCGTTTATTCATTACTTCACCAAGTTGCAAACCAACATGTCCAAGCTCTGAATCTGCCCATCAAGTCAGACGCATGTCTGACTTTTCCCGGGCAATGATCATCTTCATGATGTTGGCGGTGCCATCGCCAATTTGCAGACCCAGAACGTCCCGATAGCGTTGAGCAAAGGCGTAATCACTGGCGTAACCACCGTGACCATGCGTCAGTAGGCACTGGTGAATGATTTCGCAAGCCAGTTTAGGGGCCCACCATTTGCACATGGCCGCTTCAGCGGTGTGGGCTTGACCCGTGTCTTTAAGCCACAGCGTGCGCAGGCAATGCCAGCGAAGTGACTCCAGGTAGGTCTCAGACTCGGCCAATGGAAAACTCACACCTTGGCGCTCGATGATCGGCAGGCCAAAAGTTTCCCGTCCCTTGGCATATTCCCAAGCTTCATCCAGTGAAGCGCGTGCCACTCCCAGGCATTGCAAACCGATCAGTGCGCGGCTGTAATCAAAGCCTTGCATTACTTGAATGAAGCCTTGGCCTTCATCGCCCAACATGTGGTCTGCGGGCACGCGCACATTGTCAAAGAAGATCGAGCCGCGCCCCACTGCGCGAGTTCCCACATCGTCAAAAGCGGTGCGCGTCAGGCCTGGCAAATCCATTGGCACCAAAAATGCGCTGATTCCCTTGGCCCCATCAGTCAAAGAGCCTGTGCGGGCAAACACCACAGCAACGTCGGCTTGATCAGCCAGCGATATGGAAGTCTTTTCGCCGCAGATGAGAAAGTCATCGCCATCGCGGACGGCCTTGAGTTTCAGGCGCGCAGCATCTGAGCCGGCGCTGGGTTCGGTAAGTGCAATTGCCACAAGCTTGTCGCCCGCCAGAATGGGCTTGAGCCAGCGCTCTTTTAGATACTCCTGGGCGTGGGTGGCGATGATCTGACCACACAGTGAAGTCAGCAAGTTGATGTAGGACATATTGAAGTCGCCATAAGCAATTTGTTCAAGCAGCAAGCCACTCGTCACGCAATCCACACCAATGCCACCATAGATCTCGGGCAGCTCCGGGGCAAGAAAGCCCATATCACCCATGGCTTTGACTAGGCTGCGGTCAATTCGGCCACTTCTGTCCCCAGCGCGGTAGCCGGGAACCAACTTTTGCTTGGCGAAGCGCCTGGCACTTTCAATAAGCGCCTGTTGGTCGTCGTTGATGCTGAAATCCACTGCAGTCTCCTTTTTGTTCAAGTGCTCGAAG
>CAIYNH010000715.1 GCA_903927495.1 uncultured beta proteobacterium | reverse complement strand
GAATACGCAGAGCCCCAAGTGCTGGTGGCCATAGATGGCGAAAAAATTATCGGTTTTGTCGGCTTTGACCGCTCACGGGACAAAGGCACGCCACCGACCATGGGCGAGCTATGGTCGATCTATGTGGCCTCCAGCCACCAAGGTCAGGGCGCTGGTTTGGCGTTGTGGGACGCCGCGCGCGAAGGCCTGATGGAAGAAGGGTGCACCCAAGTGACGGTGTGGATTGCACTGAGTAACGACCGTGCGTTGCGCTTCCACGAACTCGCCGGTTTCAAGCGCGAACCCAGCAGCGCCAAGACGGTGCCCGTTGGCACCGCGCGGGTAGAAGAAATCCGCTTGAAGCGTTCGCTGAGCTAAGCGCCTTCAAGGCGCTTTATGGCGCATTACCCTGCGCAATTTTCAGGTAGTCAACCTTGGGCTGCAGGTCGGCATACGAGTCGGCAAAGGCCAGCGCTATGGTCTCGAAGGTATCCTGAATGGCCACAAACGCCTGAACCACATCGGGGTCGAAATGGCGGCCACTCACTTGCTCGATGATGTGCACGGCCTGTGCGTGTGGCAGTGGTTCCTTGTATACGCGCCGACTGATCAGAGCGTCATACACGTCGGCCAGTGCCATGATGCGGGCTGAAATGGGTATCTGCTCACCCTGCAATCCTTGCGGGTAACCGCTGCCATCCCACTTTTCCTGGTGCGAATAGGCGATCTCCTTGGCCAGCGTCAAGAACGCTACGTCCTCACCCAGTTCATCTGCTGCGCGGGCAATGGCATCGCGACCCAGCGTGGTGTGGGTCTTCATGATCTCAAACTCCTCTGGCGTGAGCTTGCCGGGTTTGAGCAAAATGCGGTCGGGTATGCCCACTTTGCCAATGTCGTGTAGCGGAGCTGATCGAAACAGCAGGCCGACGTTGGCAGGGGTCAAAAACGCGGAGAAGCGAGATTGTGATGACAGCTTCCACGCCAGTGCACGAACGTAGCGCTGGGTCCGGCGCAGGTGGTTTCCGGTGTCGGCATCGCGTGTTTCGGCCAATGAGGCAAGCGCCAGAACGGTGACATTTTGGATAGCCGTCAGCGCCTTGGTGCGGTTTGCGACTTCGGTCTCCAAAAATGCATCGTGGTTGTGCAAAAAATCGATCGATGACCTGAGCATGAGTTGATTGCGCACGCGGTTACGCAAGATAGGCGCGCTGACCGGTTTGGTGATGTAGTCGCCGGCGCCAATCTCAAACCCCATTTCTTCTTCTGCCTGGTCTGATTTTGTTGTGAGGAAAAGGATAGGAATGCTTTGCGTCAGCGTATCCGCCTTGAGCTGTCGGCAGACCGCGTGGCCGTCCATGTCGGTCAGCATCACGTCGAGCAAAATCAAATCAGGTGGCGCATCAGACGACGCCATGCGCAAGCCTTCGCTGCTGTTGCTGGCGCCCCGCACGAGGTAGTTGTCTTTCAGCACAGCCTGGATCAAAGCCAGACTGTCGGGGGAATTGTCAATGACCAGGATGGTTGGCTTTTCCCGCACGGCTCAACTCACATTTTCTTGACGATGGCGCTGCCAATTGAATAGCCCGCACCAAACGAGCAGATCATGCCCACATCGCCTGCTTGAAAGTCAGCCTTGTGCCGGTGAAAGGCGATGATGGAGCCAGCCGATGCGGTGTTGGCAAACTCGTCCAGAATCACCGGCGCTTCTTCACGCGTGGCGTCGCGCCCCAGCAACTTTCGGCTGATGAGCTGATTCATGGCCAAATTGGCCTGGTGCAGCCAAAAGCGACGCACGCCATCGGGTGCCAGATCGTGGGTAGCCAAGTGGCTCGCCATGTGCTCAGCGGCCATGGGACAGACCTCCTTGAACACTTTGCGGCCTTCCTGGCGAAAGAGTTGGTCGCGGTCTTCG
>CAIYNH010000714.1 GCA_903927495.1 uncultured beta proteobacterium | reverse complement strand
TCAACGATCAAAATTTTGGCGCTCATGGGGCTTTCTCACCTGGACTAAGTTCATTTTCAAAAAATGGTGACGTGATCGGCAACAAGATGCGAAACGTTGTTCCCTGCCCAAGGACGCTTGCCACTTTGATCTCACCACCATGCGACTTGATAATGCCATAACTGACAGATAAACCCAGCCCGGTACCCTTGCCGACTTCCTTGGAGGTAAAGAATGGGTCAAAAATGCGCTGCATATTCGACTCTGGAATACCGCAACCTGTGTCCTTGATGGCTAATTCAACTGTTGGCACGCTAGCTTCATTCAGGTCTTGCTGATTTTTTGCCACATAAGAGCGACTCACCACCGCAATCGTGCCTGGACCATCAATGGCTTGCTGGGCATTCACCAAAATATTCAAGACCACCTGCTTGATCAGGTCAGAGTCACCCCAAATCTGCGGTAAATCAGCATCAAGATCAAGGACGATCCTGATCTTTTGCAAAGATGCCTGTCGTTCGACAAAACGAACCGTATCTTCGACCACCTGATTGATATTAAAAAACCCGTTAACGGGAACTTTCTCCCTGGCAAAATCGAGCAACCTTTTGATAATGCTGGCACAACGTTTGGTTTCACGTATCACCAGATCCAAATCTTCAGCGTCTTCACTGCCTTCTTGGGCTTTTTTACGCATCAGTGAGGTAAAGGTTAAGACCCCCGTCAGGGGATTGTTCAATTCATGGGCGATGCCTGCCGCCAGCACCCCGATAGAAGCCAGTTTTTCACCCTGTGCCACCTCAGCCCGTGCCGTCAGCAATTCCCTTGAGCGTTCTTCAACCTTTGATTCCAAGGCTTGTATTAAATCATTCAACTCCGAGCGGGCTTGCTTCAAGGCTGAGGTCATTTCGTTGAACGAACCCGCAACGCGACCAAATTCATCGGCACTCCGCACCGGTATCGCATGCTCGAGATGACCAGAACTGATGTTTTCAGCCCCTTCTTGCAAGTCTTTCAGGGGCAAATAAATCATACGATGCAGCAAGTAGCCAACGCCGCCCGACAACAAGAGAATAAAAACCAGTGACATCGCGGCAACATGAACAGCATGCTCTTTCAAGGATTGATCGATCTCATCGAGCGAATACGCGATATCCACA
Source organism: uncultured beta proteobacterium (assembly GCA_903927495.1). Lineage (GTDB taxonomy): Bacteria > Pseudomonadota > Gammaproteobacteria > Burkholderiales > Burkholderiaceae_C > Rhodoferax. The sequence goes on along the minus strand of CAIYNH010000714.1, from coordinate 1,051 downwards.
ATACCCAATACCGACTGACTGACTGGATGCTCGTGACAAGTTGCAGAGGAGCAAGACGGCTCGTTACGAATCGCGTGCATACTGCTCAAAACCCTGTGGCCATCGGGACTGGCAGCGATATTCCACCTTTTTTCGTCAGCCACTTGAGTGAGTGGTTGACTGGTTTGATGGCAGCGAATACAGGGTTCGTCCTGCTGTTCAACCGAATAACCGATTTCCGATTTCCGATTGGAATGAATGATAGTGCCGTCTTTGCTGAGCACCCGCAAGCGCTCAATGCCCTTTTGCTTGCCGATGTCCTCTATGATTTTTTCGGCGATATCACGCTTGTTCAAGAGCATGGTATAGCGGGTACTGGCAACCACAACATCTGCAATTTGCGTGACGTGGCGCGCCACCACATGCTGCAAATCTTCCTGTCGATGCTTCAGAAATAGCAACGTTGTAATCACGGTTGCGGTCGTGAGCGCAACGAACAAATAGGCACTGACTTTGAACTTGAGCGATTTTTGAATCATTGACCAGAACTGCGGGTTTATCCGCATTCACATTTAACACAGACACATCACGGATGCGAAATTAGACCACTTATTTCAGTCACACCCGGGCGTTTCCACTAAAGTTAGCAAATCACTGCATTGCTTTACTTTTAATAGCACCCAACACTTGACTGACGTGCACTATAGGCCAATCACTCATAAACAATTGCAACCGTTCCAGGTGCTGCCTGGGCCCACCAACTCGATAAAGCTGCGTTGCTCGGATAAAACCTGGCTTGCTCACCGAGTTGCAACTCGGCCTTGGCAATGCCTTCAGTGCCCTGACAAGTGAGCGCCAATCGCACACCCAAACCGCGTAACAAGTCGCCTTGATCGGTGCTTTCGCGTCGGGGAGGAAAGTCTTTAAGTAGCCGTGCCACATCCGGCAAGCGACCCCCCTGGCCAAATGCCAAGCTCACTCGCAAAACTTTTCCAAAGCGACAGCGGGCCTGCTCCAGGTTCCATATCTGTGTGACCGTGAGTTGCATACCGCCTGAGAACCGATCAGGCTG
>CAIYNH010000713.1 GCA_903927495.1 uncultured beta proteobacterium | reverse complement strand
TGCAGGTGCGAGAATGAATTCATATAGGGCATCATTGTCGCACTCTAGAGAAAGCGCTCACAAGCCTTGGTTTTGGCTTATTTTCAAGCCCTTGGCAAGGTAACACCCACTTGACCTTGGTATTTACCGCCACGGTCTTTGTAGCTGGTCTCGCAGACATCGTCAGCATCGCTCTCAAAAAACAACACCTGCGCACAACCCTCACCCGCGTAAATTTTGGCGGGCAACGGTGTCGTGTTGCTGAATTCAAGCGTCACATAACCTTCCCACTCTGGCTCAAACGGAGTCACGTTAACAATGATGCCGCATCGGGCATAGGTGCTTTTGCCCAGGCAAATGGTCAGTACGTTGCGTGGAATTCGAAAATATTCGAGGGTTCGGGCCAGCGCAAAACTGTTGGGCGGAATGATGCAAACATCATCGTTGAAATCAACAAAACTTTTTTCGTCAAAGTTTTTGGGATCCACCACGGTGCTGTGGATATTGGTGAACACCTTGAACTCTGGCGCGCAGCGAATGTCGTAGCCGTAGCTGCTGGTGCCGTAGCTGACAATTTTGTTGCCACCGGCATCCTGGCGGACCTGACCGGGTTCAAAGGGCTCAATCATGCCGTGCTGCTCGGCCATGCGACGGATCCATTTATCGCTTTTAATGCTCATAGGGGTTGAACTCCTGGGGTTGAGGGATTGTAAGCAGGCAAGAATCAGAAAAAGAATATGCTTGTAGGACAAGCCGATGAAGCTTGTGAATTTTCCATTTTGCTCTCATAAAAATAGCCACCCATGCCTTATTGACAAGCCTTATCGGACTAAATGGCTTGCGAGATCACGGTCCTTTCGACCAATCGATCATCGCCCAGCACGATCATTGAAAACAACAATTCGTCGAGACTGGCGCAGACCGAAGTCTTGCGTGCAAACAACGGTGTGGCTTGCGGGTTTAGTACCACAAAATCAGCCTCGCAGCCCGGCTGCAGGTTCCCCACCACGCCCTCCAAACCCAGCGCCCGAGCGGCACCGACGGTGTGCTGCCACCATAAATGCTGGGGCGATAGTGACAGTCCAGCTTTGGTTTGCCCCTCACGCGCAACGTAATAGGCTGCCAGCATGGTGTGAAACGGACTAAAACTGGTGCCACCACCCACGTCACTGGCCAAACCATACTGAAAACCAACCCGATCCGCACTCGCGTAGTCAAAAAAACCACTCCCAAGAAACAAATTACTGGTTGGACTCACCGCTGCGGCTGCACCTGTAGTGCGCATCAGTTCACGGTCTGCGTCATCAAAATGGATGCAATGTGCGTAAATGGCCCGCTGGCGAAGCAGCCCAAAGTCGGCATAGGTGGCCAAATAGCTGGCGGATGCTGGAAACAGCGCGCGAGCCCAAGCAACCTCGGCCTTGTTCTCGGCCACATGCGACTGAATCCACACCTTCTCAAACCTGGCGGCCAGCTCACCCGCACCGCATAACTGGGCATCGGTGCAACTCGGTGCAAAGCGTGGTGTGATGGCATAACCGAGTCGATCGACTCCGTGCCAGCGTTCTATCAATTCTTGGGAATCCAGTAGGCTTTGTTCGGTGGCATCGCGTTTGCCATTGCCACTGCCTTGATTGAGCAAATCCGCCGGTGCGTGACGGTCCATCAAGCACAAGCCCGTGATTAAACGCAAACTGTTTTTTTTCGCTTCGGCAAACAAAACGTCTACAGATACGCGGTGTGATGTGGAAAAAGTTAGCGCAGTGGTAACACCATGGCGCAACAATTCAGCTATAAAAAATGTAGCTGTCTGTGCACAGTAGTCGGGGGATGCAAAGCGTTCTTCTTCTGGAAAAGTGAAATGTTCAAGCCACGGCAACAGGCCCTCGGAAGGCGAACCAATGATGTTGGTTTGAGGGTAATGGCTGTGCAGATCAACAAACCCAGGCGCAATGATGCGGCCTGGCCAATGTATTACCTCCAGATCTGGAAAACTTCGCCGAAGTTGGTTGTAGGACCCCACCGCCTGCACGACTTGCACACCGCACGCATTCGGGCCAACCACCAACAGGCCATCCTCTTCAAAGAAGGCAGCGTGACTGGGTTGACGATCTGTAGCAAAACGAAGAATGGCGGCGCGGTAGGCTTTCATAGGGTTCAAAGCAAACTGTAATTTGTTCAGGGAGCCGCCAGCTGCTGCAAACTCATGACACCTCGCAACCTGACTTGTTCATGATCGATGCCATGCAACTGCTCACGCAGGCGGTGTTTTTCTGCGTCGCTGGTGGTTTCTTCAAGATGCTTTTGCAGGCGGTTAATTTCGAGTGAATTCTGCCGCATGTGCTCTCTGGTTCGGTGCAGGCGCAGACCGGCATCCAGATATTGTGCGAAAGCCTCATATCCCGGTTGCCCCTGACATACTGCGACCTTGAAGGAATTACCTTGCAGACCTTCGCGCCAACCATTGGCGGCAGTGCAAAAACGCAGAACACCCGCATCCCAGCCCTGGCGGTAGGCTACTGCGTTGGGTTGCACGCCAGCTTTGGCACAGTCCTCGGTGTAGTTTGCCAATTGACTTTCGCTCACACCCGCTGCGCCATCCGAAAACCCGACCCGACCCCAATCAGCCACTTGGCATTGGGGCACCGACATGGACTCGCATCCGGCCAAAAATATCAGCGTTGCGAAAATCAAATATTTGTTTTGGCTCATTGCTAACTCCGAATCACTATTGAAGCCTGTCAAACCTCTAGATTTGAACCGATAAATATCACGGTCGACGAAAGCTCACTTGCTGCGATGACCAATATTTTGAAGCTAAATTATCCAACCTTACTTCCCCGCCGGTTGATGGCGCATGGACAAAACGCCCACTACCCACGTAGATGCCAGCATGTGTAGGGTTGACATTTTGCGCAAACAACACCAGATCGCCCGAACGAAGTTTGTCACTGGGCACTTGCAAACCCCAATCTCGCAATTTGGATACCGTTCGAGGCGGCACGATACCCGCTCTAGTTTGGTAAATATGACTGATCAAGCCACTGCAATCAAAACCAGCTTCTGGCGTATTACCACCATAGCGGTACGGTGTACCGACCAGACCCACGGCATAAATGGTGATGTCATTGGCTTGGTCCGATGTCAATCGCGCGGGTACTTCAGCTTGCAAGACAGCGTCCGGTGCACGCTGAACTGGCGGCGCAGTGGTGCACCCTCCCAGTACAAAAAGGAGTGTCAAGCTAACAATTGTGCTGCCGATGCGATTGAAAATAGTCATACTCGGATTGTCTGCCCTGCAAGGTCTCAATGGTACACAGTGTCTGACGGGTATGGACTTCTATGGCTTGTTTCATCTCCAAAGCGAGTTAAGCAACTCGCTGCGATAATCGCGGCATGAAAAATTTCTTTCAAACACCTCTACTCACCCTCTGGCGACCCATTTTGGCGATGCTGATCGTCATCAGTTCGTCCAACTATCTTGTGCAGTTTCCCATAAACGACTGGCTAACCTGGGGGGCGTTCACCTTTCCAGTCGCCTTTTTGGTCACTGACCTGACCAACCGTGCAGTTGGTGCCACTGCCGCCCGTCGTGTGGCCTGGGTTGGCTTTGCCATTGCCGTACTGCTATCGCTGGCACTGGCACCGTGGCGCATTGCCGTCGCTTCAGGTCTGGCCTTCATTGTGGGTCAGTTGTTTGACATTGTGGCGTTCAACCGGCTACGCGCCCAGTCTTGGTGGAAAGCACCACTGATCGGCTCAATCGTGGCCTCGGTGGTGGACACCGGAATATTTTTCTTCCTGGCCTTTGCCGGTACCGATCTTGACTGGCTGATGCTTGCCGCCGGTGACTTGGGTGTCAAGTGGCTGATGGCCGCCGTACTGCTGGCCCCATACCGCGTAATGTTGCCACGCCTGCAACGCTGGGTGCCCGCCGGATAAGCGGCTATTCAAAGGTCTCGAAGACCTCAGCCAAGCGATCCTGAAAGCCCCGCTTTACTGAAGCGTCAATGAAGCTTGCTTCAAAACTGTTATAGGCCAACTGGTAGGCATCGGCGGCTGTGAGGCCCAGTGCGGCAAAGGTCTGAGTGAAATTTTCATTGACATACCCACCAAAATAAGCCGGATCGTCGGAGTTGACGGTCGCCACAAGTCCAGCCTCAAGCATGCATCCCAGGTTGTGCTCGGCCAAGCTTGGAAATACTCGCAGCTTCAGGTTGGAGAGTGGGCAAACCGTCAACGGCACTCCGTCTTGCAGTAATCGGGCGATTAAAGCCGGGTCTTGCATAGCCATTACGCCATGGTCAATGCGTTCAACTTTGAGAGCTTCCAACGCGCTCCAGATATAGGCTGGCGGCCCTTCCTCTCCCGCATGTGCAACAAGTCTGAAAGCCAGACTACGGGCCTTGGCAAAGACCCTGGCAAATTTTTCTGGCGGATGACCCAACTCGCTAGAAGCCAAACCGATCCCCACCAGTTTGTCACGGTAGGGAATTGCTTGCTCCAGCGCTTCAAACGCCTCGGCTTCACTTAGGTGACGCAAAAAACACAGGATCAGTGCCGCACTGATGCCGAGTTGTGTCTGTGCATCAGCACACGCCCGGTGCAGGCCATTGATCACCACATCGGCGCTCACACCATGACCGGTATGGGTTTGGGTGTCAAAAAATAGTTCTGCGTGCAATACGTTGTCGGCAGCAGCACGGCGCAAGTAGGCCCAGGCCATGTCGTAAAAGTCTTGTTCGTTGCGCAAAACTTTGGTGCCCGCGTGGTAAATATCCAAAAACTCCTGCAAATTGCCAAAAACGTAGGCGCGGCGCAAAGATTCAACGTCAGGGTAAGGTACCTGCAAATCATTGCGCCTGGCCAGAGCAAAAATCAATTCAGGCTCCAGCGAACCCTCAATGTGCATATGCAGCTCCGCTTTTGGCATGCTCCTGAGTAACTCGGGGAGACGCCCCGCAGCCACCGGTTTGACTCGAAACATCGTACTTCTCCAGTAACAAAAAAAAAGCCGCCCGAAGGCGGCCATATCTCGGGGTGAGATGGCAGTTTACTTGGCGCCAGGTACCTTGCCTTCAACGCCCTTGACGTAGAAGTTGACACCACTGAGGAACTTGTCGTCAGCCGCGGCATCTTTGGCCAGAATTTCTTTACCAGCGTTGTCTTTGAGTGGACCTTTCCAGATCACAAAGCTACCGTCAGCCAGCCCCTTCTTGACTTCATCCAACTTGGCCTTGGTTTCGGCCGGCACGTCTTCTGCAATCGAGACAATGTCAATCGCGCCTTCTTTCACGCCCCACCATGAGTGGCCACCACCGGCCCATTTGCCGTCAAGTGCTTCTTTTGTGGCTTTGATGTAGTACGGACCCCAATTGATAACGGCAGATGCCAAATGGGCTTTGGGGCCGTACGCGGTCATGTCAGAGTCCCAACCAAACGCACGTTTGCCCTTGGCTTCAGCGGTCTTTAGAACTGCAGGTGAGTCAGTGTTCTGGAACAGCACGTCTGCACCGCCGTTGATCAGACTGGTGGCAGCTTCGGTTTCTTTCGGTGGATCAAACCAGCCGTTCACCCACACTACCTTGGTCTTGACCTTGGGGTTGCTGCTTTGAGCACCGAGTGTGAAGCTGTTGATGTTGCGGATCACTTCAGGAATTGGGATCGAGGCGACCACGCCCAGCGTGTTGCTCTTGGTCATCTTGCCAGCAATGACACCGGCCATGTAGGCACCTTCATAGGTACGGCTGTCGTAGGTGCGAATGTTGTCGCCCTGCTTGTAGCCAGTCGCGTGTTCAAACTTGACATCCTTGAAATCAGGCGAAACCTTCAGCATTGGCTCCATGTAACCAAAGGTGGTGCCAAAAATCAGCTTATTGCCTTGACCAGCGATGTCGCGAATAACGCGCTCTGCATCTGCCGACTCAGGCACATTTTCAACAAAAGAGGTGACAACTTTGTCGCCAAATTCTTTCTCAATGGCTTTGCGGCCGTTGTCGTGTGCAAACGTCCAGCCACCGTCCCCCACCGGGCCAACGTAGGCAAAACCAATTTTCAGGGGCGCGGGTTTGGCCGGTGCTGCGGCAGAAGCAGCTGAAGCCGCCGGAGCCGCCGGAGCCTGAGCCGGTTCTTCTTTTTTGCCACAGCCTACCAACGCGGCAGAGGCCACGGCGGTAAGGGCTGCTACCTTGAGGAGCGAGCGTTTTTGCAGATCAGTCATGTCAAATCCTTCTTTAGAGTGGGTTGCGTCGGGTTGTAAAAAATTGAGATTATCAGCGGAACTTCGGATCGGTGGCTTGAGGCTAGGCACTAGGGTGAAACGGCTTGCCGATGGAGGCCGGCATGTTGATGCGTATCCACTGAGGATTGCGCGAAATCAGCGCCAGTACGACGATGGTCGCCACATACGGCAACATGCTCAAAAACTGGCTGGGGACATCAACACCGATGCCCTGCAAGTGAAATTGCAACATGGTCACTCCGCCGAAAAGATAGGCTCCGAGCAAAACCCGGGCTGGGCGCCAAGTGGCGAATGTAGTCAAAGCCAGCGCAATCCAGCCCTTGCCGGCGACCATACCTTCCACCCACAAGGGCGTATAAATCACGGAAACGTAGGCTCCGGCCAAGCCGCACAATGCACCACCAACGACCACCGCCAGCAGGCGAATTTGCTGCACCGGGTAACCCAGCGCGTGGGCTGATTCGGGACTTTCCCCGACGCTGCGCATGACCAGCCCACTGCGGGTGCGGTACATAAAGAGGATCAGGCCCGCGGCAAATATAACTGTCAGGTACACCAGCGGATGGTGGCGAAATAATGCCGGCCCAAGCAAAGGAACATCTGACAAACCGGGAATCGCAAAACTGGTGCGCTCAGGAATTTTGGCTTGCACAAAACTGGTGCCAACAAAAGCCGAAAACCCGGTACCAAACAGGGTGAGCGCGAGGCCAGTGGCAAACTGGTTGGTATTGAGCCAAATCACCAGTATCCCAAAAATAGCGGCAAGCAAGGCTCCCACGGCCATGCCAGCTGCAAAACCCAACCAATCGCTACCTGTAGTGACCACCGTGGCAAAACCCGCAATGGCGGCACACAGCATCATGCCTTCGGCACCCAGGTTGACGATGCCCACTTTTTCATTGATCAACAAACCCAGTGAGGCTATCGCCAAGACCGTTCCCGCATTCAGCGTGGCGGCCAGAAGCAGTGCGTATGATTCCATCATTTACCCCACTTCAAACGGTAATTGACCAGCGTGTCACAAGCCAGCAAACTAAACAGCAACAGCCCCTGAAATACGCCCGTGAGTGATTTGGTCAGCCCCAGCCGCGACTGCGCCATCTCCCCTCCAATGTAGAACATGCTCATCAAAACGGCTGAAAACACCATGCCGACCGGGTGCAGACGCCCCACATACGCCACGATGATGGCGGCAAAACCGTAACCCGATGGAACATACGGTGTGAGCTGGCCAATTGGCCCGGCCACCTCCAGTGCACCTGCCAACCCGGCAGCGCCGCCCGAAATCAGCAAAGCAGTCCACAGCGCCTTGCGTGATGAAAACCCGGCATAACGCGCCGCTGCCGGCGCCAGCCCACCTACCTGTAGTGAGTAACCGGCGCGCGTGCGAAACAAAAATACCCAAAGTCCAGCGACCCCCAATAGCGCAAAAAATACCCCAATGCTGACGCGCGAGCCAGCGAACAGTCGGGGAATACGGGTGACCAGATCAAAGGTTTTGGTTT
>CAIYNH010000712.1 GCA_903927495.1 uncultured beta proteobacterium | reverse complement strand
GGCCAAGCCCTGGCGGTGATGGATGCCATGAAAATGGAGCACACCATTGCTGCCCCAGCAGATGGCACCGTGGCCGAACTGCTGTACGCGCCGGGAGATCAGGTGGTGGAAGGGGCTGAGTTGCTTCGGTTGCTGGGTTAGGGCGTGGCCAGGGCGATCGCGATCGGTGGGGTGTTGGTGAAAATGGCGTGAGGTGCTGCGGCGCGTTATTCAATAGCTTTGGGTCAATTCCGCGCCCCTTGAGGCGCTATTCTGATGCCTTAGCATCAGAGGATATTTGGTATTTTGGCTGTTTTGCACTGAATACCCCGCAGCTTGCTGCGGGGATTTTTAGTGCGCCCGGCATGGGCGCCATCTTGGAGGTGAAAGTCCTCTTGCGAGCTGACCACAGTGAGCGAAGTGAAGCACAACTGCATGAGGGCGACCGAGTGTGGGAAGGAAGTGTGGAGCGAATCCGCGAGTCGATGTACACGAAGCGCATATGAGGCGGGGTGAAGCAAGGCGAGCAAGCCAATGATTGCGAAGCCGTTGTGGTCAAGTTGACACCACGTAGATGCGACGATTGTGCGGTGAAGGATGGCTTTGAAGGCCAAACCCAACAGGGCAGAGTGCTTGCCGCCCAAGTCTGCGCCAAAGCGTGCCTTCATTTTGGCGCCAAGCACGCGTTTTTGCGCGTAGTTGGCAGACGAGCCCAACGTCTGGTTCCCGTCGGTCACGGCCATGGCGCGAGTGTTGTCGGATGAAAACTTGGCCTTGCTCAAAGCTGTGCGCGAGCAACAACCTGACTCCATGGACACGCTGGCGCAGGCGGTGGGCAAACACGCCGCCAACGTGTCACGCTCCATGCACGCCATGGCCGAATACGGACCGGTCAAATTCATCAAAAATGGTCGAACCGTAGCCCCGCAAGCCACGTTTGAACACCTGTCGGTAGATTTTTGCTAACCCAAGGTACTGGGTAGGCATGAGTAAATCTACAAGCCAATTTTTCCTGTAGGGCCCGCTGCACCTGCGTTATGCGTATTTCAGTCAAACCAGCCACCCGTTCTAATTCAAACCTGACCAATCATTCCAGTTGAAAACCTGCCACCTGTTCCAACGCAAAACAGGCCTCCGGGTAGTAAGGAATGGAATCGGGGCGCTTCCTCAGAAGCAGTCTGTCTGAACTGAACGTCAGGTATGGCGCGTGATGTAATTCGGCAATGCAGCGTAAGCCGACCACCACTAAAGGCCGGTTGCGGGAAGTCCAATTCACTGGGGTGCCACCAACTCATACGTTTACTTCACTTTGATTTGCGAATGAGTAGATGAACACGAACCACCCAAAAAAGTGAAGTTCCAGCGCATGGTTGAGTGGTGTCAAGAAAACGACCGTTTGATTGACAACAATTTCAGGGTGGAATTTGGCTTTTGTCGGTCAGCAATAGGCTGGTGGCGGTCATTGAGTTTATTGATTGACTTGCCAGTTACCCGTCATTGATTTTTTGATTGGCAACTTGATGCGGCAAGTGCCACGAAAAAATTATTTGCTATTACAATTAATAATGCATCCACCACTTTACTCAGTCAGAGAAACCGTTCTGTTTCAAAGTTTGGTGGCAACGATCCTAACTGACAGTGAGCGCACTGAGTTTATTGACTCGATTGCGGCGAACCCTTTGGTCGGCGACGTGATTCCGGGAGCGGGAGGCTTGCGAAAAGTTCGGTGGCGGCGTGAAGGAAGGGGCAAAAGCGGTGGTGCCAGGGTGATTTATTTCAACCAGCTTGCCAATGGTGAGGTGGTGCTTTTATGGATTTACGCCAAGTCCAAGCTTGACAATGTACGTCCCGAGTTTTTATTGAAGTTGAAGGAGAGACTCAATGCCTAAAAATGCGCCAATCCCCGAAGAGTTCTGGAACGGGGTTGACCCTGAGGTTGCCGAATTTGAGCGCGGTTTGCTGGAGTCTATAGACCAGATGAACCGGGGCGAGTTTGGCAGGGTAACCACACCCAGTGAAATCATGGCTCGCCGAGTTGGGCGACCGGTGGGGTCATTCAAAGCCGCACCCAAGGTGCCAACAACCATTCGACTGTCACCTGAGGTGTCTGCCGCCTTCAGGGCCACTGGGAACGGCTGGCAGAGGCGAATTGATGCTGCTTTGAAAGAAT
>CAIYNH010000711.1 GCA_903927495.1 uncultured beta proteobacterium | reverse complement strand
GCGCAAGATCCAACCGATGACCGAAACAATCGAGATCGTGTTCTATGCGTTGTTGCTGTGGCTCACACTGTTGTTTCAACCGATCAGCACTGGGTAAACAGATCTTACTGACCTGTCATCCAGCGAGTTTCACACTTATGCGCTCGTCAGCGCCAATGAACTGACAAATATAACTTTGACGCTTAGCCAGGTCACAAATACAAATAACCATGATTTCCATTTGATGCGAGGTACGTTTAACGAGTTTTCGGCCAACGTAAAAACGACAGCGCACACGGCACCAAAGGCCAATCCACCCAGCCCCTGATTGAGCTTTTGCTCCCAAAGTTGGTCCAGGTTATCAACGATGGGTTGGAATAGGCTGACGACCAACCCAAACAAGAGCCAGCGAACCGTGTACCCGCGCCATTTGTACCAAAGACCATAGTTTGGGGTTGAATAGATTGCTGTGTTTGGCATGGCGGTGTTTCTATGCAAATATTTCACTTGAATCGGCTGTAACACTTGCAGAATAAGCGTAACGTGCTACGGTTTTTTCCACTAAATGGGTAGAGAAAATTTCAGTAACGGCCTAATTTCATGTCTAAATCATTCCTGTGTTGCTTGTTTTCCCTTGTTTTTCTACAGCAAGGCTTGCGGTGCCACGCCAACTCTAGAATGATTTGAAAATGGAATATGGTTGTCTGATCATTGCTGCCTTACTCTCAAGGAGTAGATATTATTTTAGCAATGAAAACTATAGCTGACACCGTTTGCTGCATAAGCCCTAGAGGCAAATTTTTCAGATAAAAGTCTGGGGGTCTTGGCGACTTGCACGGACGACCTAGCCCCATGTTCCTTTGAGACCGCCTGGCCCGCGTGCGGGGTTGGGGTGCTAATCAGTGGGTACTGATCATCTCAATAAGTTCACGGATAAAGCGGTCGGGCTCAAGGAGGTGTGGACAGTGGTCTGCCTCCTCATAAAAGCTCAATTTCGCCTGTGGCAAGCGTGAGGCGACGTAGCGGGCAGTTGCTTCGGTGTAGAAATTACTTGAGGTGCCGTAGGCGAGCAGGGCTGGTACTTGAATTGTCGCAAGCACCTCACGGTAATCGGCGACCACCAGGCTCCTCCAGATGGCAAGGGCTGACTGCGGGTTGATGTGGCGCAAAGCGTCGCGTGCGGCACGCCAACCCGAAGAGTTGCGCAAATAGGTCTCCCGTGCCTTGTTGTTTAGCCCGAAGGCAATCATTCGCAGCACCGCTTCGACGAAGTCAGCCTCCAGATCATCAAGCAGGCGTTGCGCATGGGCATCTTCGAAATCACCGTAGATGCCACACCGCCAAGTCTCATTGGTCAGCAGTTTTGGCGATTGATCGATAAAACACAGATGGGAGAAGCGTTCGGTGCCGAAATCCTGGATGCATTGCCACAGCGTCAGCGCACCCATTGAGTGGCCAACTGCGGCAATACGATCAATTTGAAAGTGGTCCAGCAGATTGATGACATCAAGGGCGAGTTGTTTCACATCAGGTTGCTGATTGCCCTTGAGCTCATGACCACCGTGACCACGCGCATCTGGGCGCAAAAGTTGATATTGCCTTGACAGAGTCTCGATCAGTGGCGACCAGCTAGCATGGCTTGAAGTCCAGCCGTGCAGCAGCAGTATGGGCGTACCACGCCCAGACCGATAGACGTGCAGTTCCTCGCCGTCGTCGGCGCTTATGACTTCATGTTGCATGGATGGATGCTTATCTTGTTGGTTTATATTCTGTGGAATTACACATGATTTTCCTGATTGTTTCAATCAACCATAGCGAAAATTCCGAGTGGACTATCCTTCGCTCAGGTTCAAGCTGTTTGATCAAGTTAGATGGTGGGTGATGTCCATGCGCGTCGCTCACCTCAACTTCTGTGAGTCAACTGTCAGCCGCTTTTAGGCTGTCAGTCGCTTGCTTCGCGCTCTGATGTTGAGCCCCTCCACCCCCAGCGAAAATAACATCGCGGTGTAGACGTAGGCTTTCGGCACGTGCACGTCAAACGCTTCAGCGATTAGCAGGGTTCCCACCATCGTCAAGAAGGATAACGCCAGAACTTTGATCGACGGATGGCGGTCCACGAATTCACCGATGGGCTTGGCCGCAAACATCATCACGGCGACCGATGCAATCACGGCGGCCACCATCACTCCGATGTTGTCCACCATGCCAACAGCAGTGATTACCGAATCTAGCGAAAAGACGATGTCTACGACTCCGATTTGCACAATCGTTCCCCAAAATAGGGAGCCACCGGTTTTGACTGCATCAGCCCTCGCGTTGGCCTCCTTGGAGGAAGGTGCTTCCACCTCCAGGAATATCTCGTGCGAGGCTTTGTACAACAAGAACAATCCACCAAATAGCAGGATCAGGTCTCGGCCACTGATCTCTTGTCCGATCACTGAAATAAGAGGACTGGTGAGAGTCATGACCCAAGCGAGGCTAAACAAAAGCGCGATGCGCGAGACCATCGCGAATCCCAGTCCGAGTCGACGCGCCACATCGCGTTTTTCGGCTGGCAAGCGTCCGACTAGGATGCTGATAAAAATGATGTTGTCGATACCCAGAACGATCTCAAGGGCGGCAAGCATAAAAAAAGCAATCCAGACATTGGGGTCGGTGAGTAGGTCCATAGTGGATTCAGCGCAGGTAAAGGGACGGAGTCTACCGCTCTCGGCACGTTGAAGTCCGTTACGAACGACTTCTGACTGGAGTTCAATTGGACGACCGGAAATCTGCTTGTCGTGAACGACTCATATGTGTCTTTACAAGACCGCCACGGCCAAAACCTCAATGGCAGCAATCGCTGCTTTGGAGTCAGTGGCTGACAGCCAAAGCGTAGATCGACTCCCATTTTCTGAATATCCAAGCAAGTTTTGTCCAAAATTTACGCATGCAAACCTTTACCGCTGCTCATGCCAAACAAATTCTGGTGCGCTTTTAAGCCAACTGGCGCACAGCCCGGTGGCCATTGCACGGCATATCAATACTGTGGCCGTAATCATGTTGCCGGCTGCGGCTGAGTCTCGGCACAACCCGTAACTGCAAGCCTGGGCAGACCAGCAGCAATCAGTATTTTTGCTCGAGATTCATGCACTATAAATGTCCAAAGAGCATGCTGGCATTGCGTGAGGCGCTACATAAATGCAAGCAGTCCGGGTTTGCAGGGTTTGCCGATTCCGTCCAGGCAGAGGGTATCTAAATCGAGTCCTCATGGAACTATTTGGGCGCCGAAGAAAAAGTCTGCTGCCCATGGCCAAGCAGCGACTGGCCGCGCAGGGCTGGGCCGGTACTGGCAGTTCAATTGAATCATTTTGGTTGTCGCTCAGCCGATCTTCGACGATTTTTGCAAGGCGATGCGATCAAAACCTGCCGCACGGCACATCTGGAAAGGCAACATCCGTTAGTTTGAAACGAGAGCAAGCGGGGACAGAAACCCTACGTGTACCCATTGCTCGGGCGGCCCCGTGAACCCTTCGCGAGTTTCGTAAGGCAACTCCAGAGTGTCATGATCGCCCAACCTGCATGGATAGATCGGTTCGAGGCGCACCCATCAGGCTG
>CAIYNH010000710.1 GCA_903927495.1 uncultured beta proteobacterium | reverse complement strand
GGGGCCGTACCTGCTCGCTCAAGCGATGAGCCAGTGCGTGAGTTTGGGGCAATGACCGATGACCTCAACGCGATGGCGACCTGGTTGATTGTGTGCGGTGTGGATACGGTGGCACTGGAATCTACCGGGGTGTACTGGATATGGCCACTGCATGCAGCCAGTGCACCTTCTTGACTACGCGTATGCCGGTTTCATCGGCATGAGCCACGGTTGAGTTGGCAACAGCTTGACCGATGTAGTCAACAGTAGGCTGCAAGATGTCTGCTCCCGCCTGGGCTGCCTTGACAACAGTTGCCTGACTCACCGGCAGGTCAAAGAAATCTTTCATCAGGGCAGCCGTGCGCTGTACTGGGACGGCATGATTTTGATTGAGATGCACCATGGCAGCCAGCGCGCGTGGTCCATATTGCACTGCGGCGTTGACTCCAGCAGGAAATTGCCCGGTGTGCACCTGACCACAACTGCAGATGGCTTGCATGGCGTGGTGTTCGGTAACTTCATATTTCACGACCGGCAAGTCAAAAACTTGGCGCGTTTCGCTCACGTACTCAAAAGACAGCTCGCAATTGCACGCCTAGCAATGATCTGGTACGTGATGGATAACTATCCTGTCGGGTTGTGCGGCCTTGCACAGGGTGCTGCCGGGGTGGCCCTTTTGTCCACCGTTTGGGTTTTGCCCTGCAACCCGCGAGGACTTCGGTGCGGGTTTGTTCATGCCGTCGCTTGAGGGTGGCTTGCTGGAGTTTTTGCTATTGAGCGCCAATCGACCTTCGAGCTGCTTGATGCGCTTTTGCATCACCACCATTTGCCCCATCAGGTCTTGCACTTGTTGCTGCAAGGGCCACAGCATCCGGATCAATTCATCCTTTTGCGCATGGCTGAGTTGGGTGAGGTCTGGCGGGTTTGGCATCGACACCGATTGTCGCTCTTTATTTCATAGCTAACGCAGGTCGGACATCTTCGGGTGCTGAGTAGTTGCCAACTAATATATGTCTGCAAGCACTGACAGCCACTTCAGTGTCAATCACTTGCTGGAGCGATCTGTTCAACGTAGTCATGCAGCGCACCCAAAATTGCTTCACCCCGTGCATCAACGGTTTCGGCAAGTTGGTCCAATTCTGCAAAAAAGCGATCAATGCTCAAGGCCCCCCCCGCGCCATCAAACAAGCGTGTGGCGCGGTGGGCATCCCAGCGCGCCTGCTCTTGCAGCGTCAAAGTCTGCAGAAAATTACGGGCCCGGTAGCGCCAAAGCAATTCGCTCAGACGAGTGTCTTCAAACGTTGGCTTTGCGCTGGCCAACTCTACGGGTGTTCGGTAGCGCAACTCGTTTAACCGGCGTCGATCTTCGTTACCTAAAAAGCCACCGTACAGGTCTTCATCGACATCAACGGGTTCCCCTTGCTGGCGAGCAAACACTTGCTCCCAAATCGCACTCATGTCAGGCAAATCGCGCGCCACTGCGGCATGTTGCAACTGTACAGATAGGTCCAAACCCCAGCGCTGCGCCATATCAGCGCCTAACACCTTCAGGTTGCGCATCACCATGGGCGACTTATTCAAATGCACGGACTTCACCGCCAGACGTCTGATACCAGCCGGCAAATCTGCCTGTTTAGTGAACAGGCGCAGTCGAATCTGCTCGGCATTCAAACTAGCCAACTCGCCAGGATCAAAAGCCAGGTCCCAGGCCAGCAATTCGTTTTTGTTACCTGGGTGCATGGCCAGCGGCCACATCAACGCCAGGCAGCCGCGCTCAGGTGCAAACATGCCCGAAATGTGCAGAAATGGCCGGGCCAGTGCCGGGCTGGTTGGTAGCCCAAGTTCGGACATCACCTGAACTTTTTTGTGCAGTCCAAAGCAAAAGTCAAACAGCTTGGGTTGCGCGGATTTGATCAAACGCGCCAGAGCAATCGTGGCCCGCACATCACTTAAGGCATCGTGGGCAGAGGCATGTAGCAAGCCATTGGCTGCACTCAAATCGGTGAGCTTGAAGCTGGGTTTGCCATCTTCCTTGGTTGGCCACTGAATACCGCCTGGACGCAAGGCGTAAGCCGCGCGAACCACGTCCAGCAAGTCCCAGCGGCTACAGTCGTTTTGCCATTCACGTGCGTAGGGGTCGATCAGGTTGCGCCAGAGCATGAAGCGGGTGATCTCGTCGTCAAACCGGATGCTGTTGTAGCCCACACCGACCGTGCCGGGCTGGCTGAAGAGCTTTTCGATCTGCTGGGCAAACTGATGCTCTGGAAGGCCTTTTTCCAGACACAGTTGAGGCGTGATGCCGGTGATCAGGCAGGCCTTTGGCTCCGGCAAAAAGTCATTGGCAGGCTGGCAATACAGCATGACGGGGTGGCCAATTTCATTCAACTCTGCATCCGTGCGAATGGCGGCAAACTGCGCGGGTCGGGCAGACCGGGTGTTGGCACCAAAAGTTTCGTAGTCGTGCCACAGGAAAGTATGCCTATTTGCTATCGACTTCATAGTGAGAATCACTTTCTGCGCGCCCAGCGCACCCCGTTTAGCTCAGCAACCATGCCAAGCACCTTGTGCAGCCGACCGGAGTCAGCCACTTCCACCGTGAAGGTCATCCAGGCAACTCCCTTGATGGATTGCGTCTGGACCCCGATCACATTCATTTTCTCCTTGGTGAAGACTTCAGAAATGTCGCGCAGCAAGCCTTGCCGGTCGGCCGCTTGCACCGCCACATCGACCGGATACACCGAGCCGCTGGCGGCCTGCGTCAGACCCCACTCGACTTCAATCAAACGCTCACCATTCCTGGTAATCATTTCGCGCAAATTGGTGCAATCAGTGCGGTGCACACTGACCCCCTTGCCACGAGTGACAAAGCCACAAATTGCATCGGGCGGCGCGGGTTTGCAGCACTTGGCCATTTGCGTCATGAGCGAGTCCACCCCGACCACCAGCAAACCGCCTTTACTGGAGTTGTCACCGCTGCGCGGTTTGCGCAGGAGCGGGGCATCGGCATCAAACTGGGGCGGCTCCGGCGGACGCAGCACCTGCTCAATGGCGCGCAGTGAGAACTCTTCTTTACCAACGTCTTCAAACAGTGCATCAGCTGAGTCGAATCCCAACTGGGTGGCCAAGACATCGAGATTGATGGCGGTCTTGCCCTCGCGTTGCAGGAGTTTTTCGACTGCCTCGCGTCCTTTGGCCACGGTCTCGTTCATGGCCAGGGCATTGAACCAGGCGCGCACTTTGGAGCGTGCCCGGTGACTCGCCAAATAACCCAGTTCGGGGTTTAGCCAGTCGCGCGATGGACCACCTTCCTTGACGACCGTGACTTCTACCGTTTGACCGTTCTTGAGCGGTGTGTTGAGTGGCACCATGGCACCATCGACCCGCGCCCCGCGACAACGGTGACCCAGATTGGTGTGCACGCAGTAAGCAAAATCAACAGCCGTTGCACCTTGGGGCAGTTCGACAATGGCGGCATCGGGCGTC
>CAIYNH010000709.1 GCA_903927495.1 uncultured beta proteobacterium | reverse complement strand
TTGTACAAAACCACCGATTACTGGTACCCTGAGTTTGAATGCAGTCTGCTCTGGAGTGACCCCACAGTGGGTGTACAGTGGCCACTTGAAGGGGAGCCCCAACTGGCTGCAAAGGATTTGGCGGCAAAATTGCTGGCCGATACCGCCACTTTTGACTGAAACGAGAATTCTTATGTCCAATAGCTATGCCCACATGCCGTTTGACTCTGCTGGTATCACCGGCGCAGTATCAATTGCACCGGTTTGGCAGCAGGCTGCGGGGCAATTGCTGAGTTGGTTGGTGTTGATCAGTCTGCTCGTCTTTCACGGTTTGGGCATGGCTGCTGATGCGTCACCAGAAAATTCAGACATCGGAAAACCTTTTGCCAGCGTTTGGCGAATTCGCGGTGACGTGCTTGCCACTGCCCGTCAGGGTCCAGTCCGACATCTGAAGGTGGGTGAAACAGTTTATGTGGGTGAATCGGTGCGTGCTGCGCCCGACAGTGAAGCGGTGTTGAAAACGGCCGATGCTGGCATCGTGGCGGTGCGCCCAGGCGCTGAGTTCATGGCAGATCGCTTTGCCGCTGAAGGCAAATCCACCGACCGCCAGATTCTGAATCTGATCACCGGCTCACTGCGCATCATCAGCGGCTGGATTGGTCAGCTCAATCGCCAGGAGCACCGCGTGGTGACATCCACTGCGACCATCGGCATTCGCGGAACCGATCACGAACCCTACGTGTTGCCCGATGCCATGGCCAACGCAACATACCGCCAGGGCACCTATGACAAGGTTAATCGCGGCTCCACCTCGATGGATGCCAACGGTGGCAGTGTGGCTATTGAAAGCGGGCGTGTTGGTTTTGCCCGGGATCCTAAATTGGCGGCACCAAAGAGCCGGGCACTGATGACCATCCTGCTGCCGGTGCTGTTGTCCAAAGTTCCTGATTTTTACGTCGCTGGTGCTTTTGACAAGGAGCTTGACCAGTATTCCGAAAATGCTGAGGTAATCAGCCAAAAACAACTTGGTACCCTGACCGGTGTCAAGGCAACTGGAGCACAAAAAATCGCCCCGGTGTCGGTGGCGGACAAGACCGCTGTCGTACCTGAAGATATTCCTGTTAAGGCTATCGTTGGTTGTCCACCGATGACCATTGGCGAGGTTTGGTTAAATCGGTTTGACAGTGCCATTGCACGCAAAGATATCAAAACCATACTTGGCCTGTTTGCACCGGAGATCGTCGCCAAAGCCACGGTACGCAGCGGTGATCACATGATGACCTTGGAATTCACCCGTGCCGAAATGGTGCAGAGCACGCTCGGCTCCATCGCCAGCTTGAAAGAATACCAACAACGGCGTGTTTCTCTTGAAGCGGCTCTGGCCGAGGGTGAAACCGAGGCCACTTGCAAGCAGATCAACGTCAAATCAATTTCGATCGAGCAGGGCGTGATGAATGGGAAGCCCTACCGGTTTGAGGCGCTGGAGTACTATTTACTGGAGCAGCGCGATGGGGAATGGCTGGCCGTGACCGCACAAACCACACAACGCTGAACGCAAACTTTTGTCTATCACCCAGACACCGCCGGGGGTTTGTGCCGGACGTAAAATACACACATCTGCCCGTCGTTCAACGGATAGGACATCGCTCTTCTAAAGCGATCATGGGGGTTCGATTCCCTCCGGGCGGACCCAATTTTTTAGTCGACGCGTGCAAGTAATTGTCAACACCAAACCTTCGACTAGCCCCATGCTTGACAAGCTCAACCGACTGGAAAAGCTAGGCTACGTTCAAAACGCAGAACCGGGCTCTCCATTTAACCGGAGTGGGTACCTCGTCTCCATGGCCGGCCCTGGGGA
>CAIYNH010000708.1 GCA_903927495.1 uncultured beta proteobacterium | reverse complement strand
GAACCTTCGACCCCTTGCACCCCATGCAAGTGCGCTACCAGGCTGCGCCACACACCGAGAGTTACCTATTATAGCGACAGTGATCAACCATCAACTATCACTTGGTTTCATCAGGCTTCATTCAAAATCCACCTTACTCTGGCTGTTTTGCTTGACTTCTCACACTGTGGTCAGCTTACGCGAACTGCGCACCCAGTTTGAATTAACCCGATGCCTGCATGGTTAAAACATTCAAACGCTACGGTTTCTTGCCAACGGCGGGTTGCTTGAAAAATAGCGTTCTATGCCACGCATAAGGGCATCGGCCAAATCTTCTTGGTAAGCATCGCTGTTAAGTTTGGCTTCCTCAGTTGGGTTGCTGATAAATGCCGCCTCTACCAGCACGCTGGGAATGTCAGGGGCCTTGAGTACCGCAAATCCGGCTTGCTCCACCCGATTTTTGTGAAGATTGCCAACCCGGCCGATTTCACCCAGCATGGCACCTCCAAGTCGCAGACTGTCCCTGATCTGAGCAGAGGTACTCATGTCCAGCAGTGCACGCTTGACTTGAGCGTCTTTGGCCTTGACATTGAGACCACCAATCAGGTCGGCTTTGTTTTCTTTGTCCGCCATCCAGCGCGCAGCGGTACTTGACGCACCCCCTTGACTCAAGGCAAACACGCTGGCACCTTGCGGATGCGGGGTAAAAAATGCATCGGCATGCAGACTGATAAACAAGTCTGCTTGCACTCGGCGGGCTTTGTCTACCCTGCTGTGCAAGGGAACAAAAAAGTCAGCATCTCGAGTCAGGAACGCTCGCATGGCATTGCCGTTGATGGTTCTGGCGTTGATGCGATCGCGCATTCGGTGTGCCAGTCGCAGCACCACGTCTTTTTCGAAGGTTCCCCCTGGACCAATGGCACCAGGATCTTCGCCACCATGGCCGGCATCGAGCGCAATAATGATGAGCCTGTCAGTAGCGGCAGGGGGCGTCGCCATGGTACTGGTGGCATCAGATTTTCTTATGTCATTATTGACTTTAGAGCCCGCCTGTACTGCGCTAGTTGCTACCGAAACAATAACATTTTTGGAGCTACTAGTCATTGGCATCGAACTAGCCGACTTCACACTGTCAGAGGGTTTTTGTGCCTTTTCCAACATCAAATCGCCCAGTGGATCGGTCGTTGTGCTTGCGCCAGATTTTGGTGCTGCACTGTCTTGGAGGCGATCGGCAATTAACGCTTCCAACGGGTCAATTACCTTTGTCGGATACAGGTCAAACACCATACGATGCTGGTAGGCTGCAACCGGCGGCAGGGTGAAAACCTGCGGCGTAATGGGCTGCTTAAGATCAACCACTAAACGCACCACCCCGGGGCTGAATTGGCCAACGCGAATGCCATGGATGGTGGGATCCGTCGGACCCACCTTGGCCACCAACTCTTTGAGCGCCTGGTTCAGCGTAATCCCTTCGACATCAACCGCCAAGCGAGGTGGATTAGGTACAAAATATTGCTTGAATTGAAGTTGCGTGTCAGATTCAATGGTCACCCGTGAGTATTCTTGAGCCGGCCAAACCCGCACCGCCAGAATGATGCCGCCCCGCGCAATGTGGTGCGCACCGAGCAACAGCATCACAGCGCCGCTTTGCAGCAAATCGCGTCGTTTCACTCGGCTACCTCTGGTTGTGATACCGGTTCAGCGCAAAGGTCTTTCATTAAACCCTCACCCACCGCTGTGTAGGCCTGCAAGGTGACCAAACGCGATTCGTGAATCGCCAGGCTCAGGTGGAAAACCAGGTCAGCTTGCGGCACGCTGCCAGCCGCCTTCTCAGGCCATTCGGCAACCTTCAAGCCCGGGCTGGCAAATATGTCCCGAAAGCCAGCATCTTCCCATTCATGCGGGTCGTTGAAACGGTAAAAATCAAAATGCCAGATATTCAGAGTAGGCAATTCATAGGGTTCAACCACTGCATAGGTTGGACTTTTGATGCGGCCAGTGACACCCAGCGCGCTAAGCAGGTGGCGTACCAGGGTGGTTTTGCCCGTGCCTAGATCGCCGTGCAATTCCAGATAGGCATTACCCAGCAAAGGCAGCCTGGCCAAGCGATGGGCGAAGCGCTGTGTGGCCGATTCATCGGGCCAAACCAGCATTTCTACAATGGGCAAGTGAACAATTCCAGAACACATATCAACGGTAGCCTTTGGGTCTCAAAAATTCAGGCATGGGGCAGAGCATTGGGATTCTCCCAAATTGGTATCGCTGGGGTCGATTTAACTGCAGCAGAGCCTGGATTATCCGCGTGGCTGGCCCAGGGGTTTCATGGCGACATGGGTTATATGGCTGCGCATGGTTTGAAGCGGGCCCGTCCGGTTGAGTTGGTGCCAGACACACTGAGCGTGATCACTGCCCGCATGGACTATTTGCCTGCCGCTTCTGACTCCAACTGGCAAACCGTTGAGCTCAACCGACTACGTCACCCGACCGAGGCGATCGTCTCGGTATATGCTCGTGGGCGTGATTACCACAAGGTGATGCGGCAACGTTTGCAACGCTTAAGCGAACAGATCTCCGCTGAACTGGGACCTTTTGGTTACCGCGTGTTCACTGACTCTGCCCCGGTGCTTGAGGCCGAACTGGCAAGTTTGAGTGGCCAGGGCTGGCGCGGCAAGCACACGCTTTTGCTGAACCGGGAAGCGGGTTCCATGTTTTTTCTGGGTGAAATATTTATTGATGTTTCACTACCAATAAGTGAGTCTGTATCGCAACACTGTGGCCGCTGCACAGCTTGTTTGGACATATGCCCGACGCAGGCCATCGTGGCTCCTTACCGACTCGATGCACGCCGCTGTATTTCGTACCTGACGATTGAGTATGCTGGATCAATTCCGGTGGAACTGCGACCGCTGATGGGTAACCGCATTTACGGCTGCGACGACTGTCAACTCATTTGCCCATGGAACAAGTTTGCCCAACGCAGTACGTTGCCTGACTTTGACGCACGCACTGGTTTGATTGGTCGCCAATTGGTTGCGTTGTTCGACTGGACAGAAGATGAGTTTTTGCGTTTCACCGAAGGCAGCCCGATTCGTCGTATCGGTCATGAACGCTGGCTTCGCAATATTGCAGTTGCCTTGGGCAATGCGCTGCGGATTACTGCCGACCCGGGCTTGGTT
This sequence comes from uncultured beta proteobacterium, assembly GCA_903927495.1. GTDB lineage: Bacteria > Pseudomonadota > Gammaproteobacteria > Burkholderiales > Burkholderiaceae_C > Rhodoferax. The sequence goes on along the minus strand of CAIYNH010000708.1, from coordinate 2,437 downwards.
GCCGCGCTTGAACGACGCACCAAACACCCTAGCCCGCTGGTTCGAGACCATGTGCTCTGGGCGCTTGGCTGAAAAATGAAGACACTACCCGTTCAACTCGTCGGCCCGTTCCTGCGCCGTTTCAAAGTCCAGGTTGCCGTTGTAGATAGCCCGACCGCAGATCACCCCTTCGACACCCTCGTCTTCGACCGCACACAGTGCTTCGATGTCAGCCATGTTGCTCAGCCCTCCCGAGGCGATCACCGGAATTGTCAGGGCCTGGGCTAAGCGTACAGTGGCCTCAATGTTGATGCCAGTCAGCATGCCGTCTCTGCCAATGTCGGTATAGATGATTGATTCGACACCAAAATCTTCAAATTTCTTACCCAGATCAACCACATCATGGCGGGTGAGTTTGCTCCAGCCATCGGTGGCGACCTTGCCGTCTCTGGCATCAAGTCCAACGATGATATGACCACCAAATGCGGTACACGCATCTTGCAGAAAACCCGGATTGCGCACCGCAGCAGTGCCAATGATGACGTAGCGCAGGCCGGCATCCAGATAACGCTCAATGGTGTCAAGATCACGAATACCACCGCCTAATTGCACGTCAACTTCGCTGCCTACATCCTTGAGAATCTTGCGTATCGCACTCTCATTCTTGGGATGCCCGGCAAATGCCCCATTCAAGTCCACCAAATGCAGGCGACGCGCGCCTTTGTCAACCCATTTGCGCGCCATGACGATGGGCTCTTCGCTGAAGGTGGTGGAAAGTTTCATGTCGCCTTGTTGCAAGCGCACACAATGGCCGTCTTTAAGATCGATCGCAGGAATTAAAAGCATGATGCTTCAGTGGGAGGATGAGAAACGGGCCTTGCCAGGCATGGCCCGAACGGTGATTAAAAAGCGTTTCAAGGGTTCCAATGGAGGAAGTTGCGGTACAGGCTTAAGCCGTGTTCAGAACTTTTTTCGGGGTGAAATTGAGTAGCAAAAATATTATCACGCGCAATCGCCGAACAGAAGCGCTGACCGTACTCGGTTTCACCTACGCTGTGGTGTGAATCTGACGGTTTTGCGTAAAAACTGTGCACAAAATAAAAATAACTACCATCCGGCACATTACCCCACACCGGGTGTGCCGGGCCGCCATGGTTGGCGCGCCAGACTTGGTTCCAGCCCATTTGCGGTACTTTGTAACGGCTACCATCTGGCTGTAACTGGCCGACAAGGTCAAATTTAATCACTTTGCCGTGAATCAAACCCAAACCCGGTGTGTTGCCCTCAGCGCTGTGATCCAACAGCATTTGCATGCCAACGCACACGCCAAACAGGGGTTTGTGGGCGGCAGCTTCAAGCACTGACTGCTGCAAGCCTGATTCACGCAGCTCACGCATGCAGTCCGGCATGGCACCCTGACCTGGCAACACCACGCGCTCGGCACCGCGCACCACCTCCGGGTCACTGGTAATTACCACTGTGAAACCGGTACCAATGGCAGCAGCCTGCACGGCCTGCGAGACCGAGCGCAAATTGCCCATGCCGTAATCAACCACTGCAACGGTTTTGACGGATCGAGTATTTACTATGATATTCATAGTGCCTTACGCAAGATGGACGAGCGATTGATTGACATATTCATAGAATCTTAAATAGAACCCCGCACGGTCACTCCGTCGAATCTGGGAATGACACCGGAACTTTGGAAAAGTTTAAATGGCATGTCAGGGCGCTAAACCGTTGCACAATTACAGCGAGCCTTTGGTCGAAGGAATTTGCCCTTGGGCGCGCGGATCAAGTTCCACCGCGTCACGCAAGGCGCGAGCGAAGGCTTTGAACACTGACTCGGCCTGATGGTGGGCGTTGGCACCTTTCAGGTTGTCAATGTGCAGCGTAACCAGCGCGTGGTTAACAAATCCCTGAAAAAACTCATGCACCAGTTGCGAATCAAAGGTGCCAATCGAGCCGCTGGTGAATGGCACGTCCATGCTCAAGCCGGGGCGGCCAGAAAAATCGACCACCACCCGGCTTAAAGCCTCGTCCAGCGGCACATAAGCGTGACCGTAACGGCGAATTCCTTTTTTGTCACCAATGGCCTTGAACACGGCCTGCCCCAGCGTGATGCCGACATCTTCTACGGTGTGATGGGCATCAATGTGCAAGTCGCCCTCGGCATCAATGTCCAGATCCAGCATGCCGTGTCGCGCAATCTGGTCGAGCATGTGATCCAGAAAACCAATACCGGTGTGCAGATGCGACTGGCCGGTGCCGTCCAGATTGAGGCGCACGTTGATGTTGGTCTCAGCCGTATTTCGCACGACTTCTGCAACACGCTCAGTGCGGTTGCGCAAGGTTTCGGTGAGTTCAGTTAATGGGTAGTTTGTCATAGTAATGCTTCAAAAGCGGCCAACATCTGGCGATTTTCATCGGCCGTGCCTACCGTCAGGCGCAGGCAATT
>CAIYNH010000707.1 GCA_903927495.1 uncultured beta proteobacterium | reverse complement strand
GCCCGGCAAATGGCTGGAAGTTTCAACTGTTCGTTCGCGAAGACCGTGATGCGGCCTATGTGGCAGTGGGCCCCGTTCAACTGGTTTCCCATGAGGGCGACCGGCCGATTTCTATTATCTGGCGGCTTGATAAGCCTCTGACGGCTGAACTGTTTCGAAAGTTCAGCGTGTTGCGTGGCTGAAGGGGGTGGGAGTGAGTTTATGGGCCAAATCTAGCGCTAGCCCTGGTGGGATATGCGCAAGCAGCTATAAAAAGCGTAGCGAATGCATTTAAATCGCGCCCGGGCGCCTTAAACACTTCCTTCGCATGCCAATCCAGATACGACTTCTGCGGCGCATAAGCAGCGCTCTGCGGCCGGATGATGCCGGCCCCGTGATACGACAGCAGGTGTGAGCGAGCTTATTTGTTGCTATTGAATGTATTTTATTGACAAATACATATAAATTGCAACATACTTGCATCATGAATCTACGCTCCCATTCCACATATGAGCAGGCTGTCCTGGAACTTGCCAGGACAAAACCGCTGTTGCGTGCTCGGGATCTGGCGCATCAGGAACTGCCAACCATTGTCCTCAGTCGACTGGTTGCCGCTGGAAAGCTAGAAAGAGTTGCTCGAGGGGTGTATGGCCTGCCAGGTCTTGCCATCAGCGAACACCGGTCACTGGCGGAAGTGGCGCTGCGCGTGCCGCAGGGAGTGGTGTGTCTGCTTTCCGCATTGCGTGTGCATGGCATCGGAACCCAGGCACCGTTTGAGGTATGGCTTGCCATCGAGAATCGCGCACCCATTCCACGGCTTGACCAACCCAAAATTCGTCCTGTTCGAATGTCAGGGGCTGCATTCACCGATGGCATTGAGCATCTGCCGGTAGATGGCGTGAAAGTGCCTGTGTTTAACGCTGCCAAGACCGTGGCTGATTGCTTCAAATACCGCAACAAGATCGGGCTGGATGTTGCCCTGGAAGCCCTGCGCGATGGCTGGGCGCAACGAAAATTCACAATGGACGATATCTGGCATTTCGCGACCGTTGACCGCGTGGCCAATGTCATGCGCCCATACCTGGAAAGCGTGACAACATGAGTCGGAATCTGGCCGCATCGGTCCGGGCACGTTTGAAGCAACACGCCGATGCGACCAAGCAAGACTTCAATTTGACGCTCACACATTACGGTCTGGAACGTCTGCTGTACCGATTGTCCGTTTCCGACCACGCGTCTAATTTTCTGCTCAAGGGGGCGCTGCTGTTCACGCTTTGGTATGACGTTGCGCACCGGCCCACCCGTGATGCCGACCTTTTGGGCTTTGGCCCTGATGATGTCGACACCGCGGTCAAGACTTTTAGGGAAATTTGCCTGACCCAAGCGGAAGACGGGGTGGTGTTTGACCCCGATTCAGTCAAGGGGGCCGTTATCCGCAAGGAGGCAGGCTATGGAGGTGTGCGGATCGATATTCAGGCAAAGCTGGACGGTGCGCGCATTGCTCTGCAAGTTGATATCGGGTTCGGTGACGCGGTGACTCCCGCACCACAGGCGATCATTTACCCGGTACTGCTGGACGATTTTCCGGCACCGCAACTGCGGGCTTATCCGAAATACACGGTCATCGCCGAGAAATTCCATGCTGTGTGCCTGCTGGGGCTGGCCAACACACGAATGAAGGATTACTTCGATTTGTCGGTGCTACTGGATGACACCGTACTTGACCCATCCGAAGTGCGCCGCGCCATTGAAGCAACCTTTGAGCGCCGCAAAATGCCGATGCCGACCACGATACCTGTCGGGCTCACAGACGCCTTTTCAGAAGATGCAACCAAGCATACTCAGTGGAAGGCATTTCTGAAAAAGAACCAACTTGATTCAATCGTGCTGGCCGATGTAGTAAATAAACTGCGCGGCAAGTTTCAAGCTGTCGGTGTCATCTGAGCCCGCAAGAAAGGGAACTGGGTGTTAGATTCGAATCCCTGTGTGGGATCAGAATTCAACTTTCAGGGGTATGTAGCCGTTTGTTTGTGTGATCCGTTCTGCTCCTCCAGGTAGTCAGGGTCTCTGCGGTGCAGAGGCCCTTCTTACTGGAAAGCCCCGCCCCGTGCGGGCTGTAGCCGGGTGATGGCTTTCTCTGTTTGCTTTATCCCTGCTGTTTCCGAGCATCTTTCACCGCAATTCCTCGGTTTTCTCAAATGCCAATTCCGTCGGTACCGTCAGGGCCTAATCCATCGTCCACGATTTACGGTCCAATGAATGAAGGGTGTCTATGCCGCCCTTTAATGGCATAGGGCGCCAAATCCTATTCATAACCGGGGACTTTGCATAAGGGCACCCAAGCGAACTTCACGAATGGTTTGAGACAGAGCCTTCATTGGCCTGCCGGAAACCTGC
>CAIYNH010000706.1 GCA_903927495.1 uncultured beta proteobacterium | reverse complement strand
GCATGGCGCACACATCGTGGTGGGCACGCCGGGGCGCATCCTCGATCACCTGTCGCGCGAGACGCTGCCGCTCGATGCGCTCAACACGCTGGTGCTTGACGAGGCCGATCGCATGCTAGATATGGGCTTTTTTGACGACATTACCACCGTCACCAAGCAATGTCCCGCTGATCGGCAAACCCTGCTGTTTTCAGCCACCTACCCTGAGGGAATCGAAAAACTGGCGCGTCAGTTCATGCGTGAACCGGTGCAGATTAAGGTGGCTGACGCGCAAGCCAAGAGTTTGATCGAGCAGCGCTTTTATGAGGTGACCCGTGCCAACCGGTTTGAGACTGTGGCGCGTGCTCTGAATCACTTTCGTCCGGTCAGCACCTTGGCTTTCTGCAACACCAAGCAGCAATGCAAGGACCTGATGACTTTTCTTCAGGCCCAGGGGTTCAGCGCGCTGGCACTGTACGGTGAGTTGGAGCAGCGCGAGCGCGACCAGGTGCTGGCGCAGTTTGCCAATCGCAGCATCTCGGTCCTGGTCGCCACTGATGTCGCTTCGCGCGGACTCGACATCAGCCAGCTTGAAGCCGTCATCAACGTGGATATCACCCCCGACCCCGAAGTGCATGTGCACCGCATTGGCCGTACCGGTCGCGCCGGTGAAACTGGCTTGGCGCTGAGCTTGGCGAGCATGAATGAGATGGGCTCTGTGGGCAAGATCGAGCAGTACCAAAAGCTTGAATCGATCTGGCATAAGCCCGATGAATTGCTGGCTACCGGTGTCGGAGCCTTGTTGCCACCCATGGTCACCTTGCAGATTTTGGGTGGTCGCAAAGAAAAAATCCGCCCTGGTGACGTGTTGGGTGCACTCACGGCCGATGCCGGTTATAGCCGCGAACAGATCGGGAAAATCGTCGTTACCGAGTTCACTACCTTTGTCGCGGTGCAGCGGGCCATCGCCTTGCCAGCGCTGCAAAAGCTCAATGCAGGCAAGGTCAAAGGCAAAAGTGTGAAGGTGCGCTTGCTCTGAACACCTGACAGCTTGTCAGGCAGTTTCTGACATGAAGTACAGCAAAACGCCGACTTCAGTTCTTTGCCGTAAGTGGATACAGTTCATTCAAGTGTTCTGCGAGTTGCAGGGCATCTTGATCTGACCAGGAGTTCACCATGACCACCATTGCCGCCGACCTCAACCCGTTCAGCTTGATGATGGAACCTGAACGCGTGCTGCAAACCATGGAGCGTTCACAGCAACTGCGTGGCCTGCGCCGGCATAAACTGCGCCCGCTTGACAAGCCGCTGATTCCCTACACATCAGAAGCTTTGGCCAGCCGCGCTGCCTATGATGCCATGATCGATGCCCAAGAGCTGGATGATCAGGACAACTATTTACTCAACTGATACAAACTGGCGCATTCAGCGCTTGAGATTGAGCATCGGCAAGCTCAAGCTGAACACTGCGCCTCCACGTGACGAGTTGGCGCAGGTCAAATGCCCGCCGTGCTGCTCAATAATGCCATAACTGATCGACAGACCAAGGCCCGTGCCCTGACCAACACTTTTTGTTGTGAAAAAAGGGTCAAAAACGCGCGACAGGTGCTCTGCTGCAATACCTGGGCCGTTGTCGGCAAAGTGCAACTGCACGTTGTGCGCATCCTGCGCCAGGTGAATGTCGAGTTGTGGTGCTTTGGCACCCTCGGCACTGGCCGCATCAGAGGCGTTCTGTATCAGGTTCATCATCACTTGCAGCAACTGTCCGGCGTTGCCGTTGACGTAACAGTCATCACCATGGGTCCAGTGAATCTCAAAATGGGGTGCGGTGCCCTTTTGCACCCAATGGATGGCACGCTCAACCACGGCGTTGAGTTCTACTTGAGTCACTTCGCCCTGGCTTGCATTTGAAAAGCGCTTGAGCCCATTGACGATGTCGGCGGTGCGTTTGGCCCCTTCAAGCGTACCTTCCATCAGCGATGGCAGGTCGCCCACCAAGTGGTCAATACGTAATTCAGTGCGAAGCGCTCGCACCGCATCAGGAAGATCGAGCCGGTGCACCGCTTCCAGGTAGCGTGTCAGGCGTGTCGCGTACCGCTGCAGCACATGCACATTGCCCAGCACAAAGCTGATGGGGTTGTTGAGTTCGTGCGCGACACCGGCCACCAGGCGGCCAAGCGATGCCATTTTTTCCGAATGCAGCAATTGTTGCTGGGCTAGTTTCAGTGCTTCATGGGCTTCGCGCAACTGGTGGTAAGCACGCTTGAGTTCACCCAAAGGCCGCCCGACCAAGACCCTGCCCACCTGCCGACCCATGCTGTTGTGGCGTGGCGTGCAACTCATGTCCACTGGCACCACCTGGCCGTGAAAGTCAATCAAGTTGAGTTCAACGACCGCCACTTCATGCGATGCCGCGTGGTACATCGCCAACTGCCAGCGCTGCACGCTTTGGGCATCGGCCAGCAAGTCCACCACCGGGGTGGCCCGCAGGGACTGTTCACTGCGACCTACCAATTCACACAGGGCGGCGTTGGTTTCTTCGATCAGTCCGTCCTGATTGCAAGCGATCAGGACATCGCTCATGGCCGAGAGCAGGCTGAAAATGAATTGTTGCGATTGTTCCAACTGGGCGTTTTTTTCTTCCAGTTCTACCTCATCGGTCACCAGCTTGGAATACACCTCTTCCATCTTGTGAATGACATCAAGCCAGGTGTCTTCGCCAACCCCTTCGAGTTCACCGGGTGGGAAATGCTGCAGCGGGGAGGGCAGATTTGGCATATCAATGGACTGTGCAGACCATGCAGGGGTCAAATGATCTAACGATGTGCTGCACGGCGACGCTTTGGCGACCGTCAGCCTCTTGGTCCAACGGCGCACCTACCAAGGCAGATTCGAGTGCGCCGGGTCTGCCCGCAGCATCTCTGGGCGAAAAGTTCCAACTGGTAGGCGCCACAATTTGGTATTGGCTGATGCGGCCGCCCTCAATGCGCAGCCAATGCCCAAGTGCACCGCGAGCTGCCTCGGTCAGGCCAATGCCTTGCGCATGTTCAGGCAGCTCATGCACTTGGTGGTAGGGCGCGTGCGGCTCCAGGGCCATCAACCACTGCTCCATCAAGGGCAACAGACGTGCCATTTCAATCACCCGGGCCAGCACCCGGGACACGACGTTGCCGCCATGCGCCAACACGGCGGCTCGGATCAGCGCTTGGCCGTCTACCAATTGGCGCGCTATTGCGCCGGTCTCCAGCACCTGGCCCGCCAGACGCGGCGCTTTATTCCAGGTGTAGGCTCCCGGTTTGTCAGCTTGTGGCTGGGTAACGCCTGCCATGGGGTGCAAGGGTTGGCCACTGTTTCCTTCGCCATACCAGGCGTGGCTGTGGTCTTCGGTGATCTGGGCTGGATCTAGTGCCAGGCTCTGCTGCAAGGCGGCGTCCCAAACGCCGCGTGTAAACACGTGCCCGCCGGCAAATTGTGGATAAGCACCGTAGCTTAGGTAGCGGCCTGGTCCGGGCCCTAAACGTGCCAAACAGGTATCGTCTGCAATGTCCAGAAACAAGGCTAGGTCGCTGCCTGTTGCTCGCAGACGCCATGCTTGCAGGGCCACCAGATTGTCCAGGGCAGTGACTTCTTCCAGTTGGGTTCCGAACAAGGTCTGCTCCAGAAAGCAGCGCATCTCTCGCACTCTGGCAAGCATGCGAACACGCTCTGCGTTCTCAATGGTTCGGGTGCTACCACCTGGCAGCACGGCACCAGTGTGGGGCCATTTGCCACCGAGCGTGCCGATCAGTTCAAACCAGCGTGCACGCGCTGCCAGTGCTGCGCGGTTATGTAAACCGGACCCCGGTGCGCTCCCGATCAAAGCACCGAAACGCCGCTGCGCTTCGCCAAACCAGCTACGCCGGGCGTACACCTGACGCGTGAAGTCGGGCATGAAGAACATGTAGAAATGTGTCAGGTGGTCAGCAAAGTTTTCACAGGCAAGCATCAGGTTGACAGCGTGCACACCGTTTGGTGGGGCCATTACACCCCAGGCATCGGCGAGTGCCTTGGCCGCCGCGATCGACTGCGAGACCGAACAAATGCCACAGATGCGCGGCACGATGGTGAGTGCGTCCATCGGGTCACGCCCATTTAGTATCAGCTCAAAGCCGCGAAACATGGGTGCCTTCACATGGGCCTGCGTGACCCGGCCATCGGCCACCTCAAGTTGCACTTCGAGGTCACCTTCGACGCGGTTAAAGGGGCCAAGTATCAGTCGGGTCATGGGTCTTCGCTCAGAGGTTAACGCAGCCGGGTGTTGCGTGACACCGGGGGATGCACCACATGGTCACTATGCGAGTTGATCTTGACGCGCTTGGGCGTGGCGCTTTTGGACAGTGAAGCGAGTGCCACAAACCAGGCCTTGGGCATATCGGTTGGCAATCCAATCGGGATACCCGCCAGCTTGGGTGTTACGTGAAACGGATGCCCCGGACTCTGAAAGCCAGGAGCAGTGCAGTTGATGCAGGCAAAACCACCCCGAATGCAAGAGCCGTCGCCATTCCAAAGCCGGATGTTGCAGTCGGCATGTGCCTGGGTGCCGGTGCAGCCCATGTTTTCCATCAGGCAGCCCAGGTCGGTGGGCTTGGCGGCACTGGCCTTGTACTCGTAATACTCGTTGCGTGGGCAGCCATGGTGCACCAGTTGATCAGCATAAAAACGCGGCCGTCCAAGTGCATCAAGGTTTTCCGGCCCGAACAAGCCCGCGGCCAGCATCATGAAAGTGTCAAGCACCCAGCCAGGGTGAGTCGGGCAGCCCGCGATGTTGATCACGGGTAGCCCACTTTTGCTCAGGAAGTTGGCTCCCAGCAAGCCACCTTTGTGCTCGTCCTCAAATTGCAAACCACAGGCATCGCTGGGGTTGCTGCCGGATGCAGTGATGCCACCCCAAGCAGCGCAACTGCCCACTGCCACCACGTGGTCGGCCACGGCGGAAAGCCGTTGCACCCATTCCAGCATCGGCTTGCCGGTGCCTGAGAGCACATGAAAACGCCCGCTGCCATTGGGGCCACGCAAAATGGCACCTTCAATGCACAATGCATCCAGCTGCACACGGCCACTCAGGCAGGCTTCCAGCAAATCAAGCAGTTCCTGATTGCAGTCCAGCGACATGGCTGGGTGCCACAACAGCTGGATGCCACTGGTGTTGAGCAGGTTCGGCAAATCAGGGGTGTTGGCGCACAGGAGCGACATGCTGCAACCCCCGCAGCCGCCCGATTGCAACCACAACACATTGAACGCCATGTTGTCTCCATTTTTTTAGCCCGACCATCTTTGCCGGTGCCACAGTCTAAACCCTGCAGTGAAAGAAGTGGCTCCTGGCCGCTATAGTGCACGCATCATCCACTGTCTATGGAGCTTACTTTGATTTCTCTACCTCTTACTGCCCTGATCACCTTGTTGATTTGTTTGCTGATGTTGGCCATTGGCGTGAATGTGGGGCGAGCCAGGGTGCGCTATGGCATCAAGGCACCGGCAGTCACCGGGCACGAAATGTTTGATCGCGCCTACCGAGTCCAGATGAACACACTGGAGAGCGTCGTTCCGCTGTTGCCCGCGCTCTGGTTGTATGCTGGTTTCATTGGAGACCGTGGTGCCGCTGCGATGGGTTTGCTGTGGTTAGCTGCGCGAATTTGGTACGCCGTGGCTTATCAGCGTGACCCGGCCAAGCGCGGCCCCGGGTTTGGCATTTCCTTTGTGGCCTTTGTCGGACTTTGGCTGGGTGCGATATG
>CAIYNH010000705.1 GCA_903927495.1 uncultured beta proteobacterium | reverse complement strand
GGAATGCGCGTGCCCTCGGGAAACATCAGCACCCAAGTGCCGTGAGACAACAGTCGGCGCCCCTGCTCAATCACGTGTTTCATGGCGGCAGCACGGGATTCTCGGTCGATGTGAATCATGTCCAGTCGTGCCATTGACCAGCCAAAAAACGGAATTTTGAGCAGCTCGCGCTTGAACACAAAAGCCAGCGGATGCGGCATGATGGTCGGCAGCCATAAGGTCTCCAGGGCCGACTGGTGTTTGGAAAGCAACACCGCCGGGCTGGTCGCGCCATCGGGCAAATGCTCAAGTCCGGTGACCCGCATTTGCACTCCCAAAATCACTCGGGTGCCCCACATCACCAAACGAAACCAGTTGACTGCCGTCCACCAAACGGTGCTGCGCGGCGCCACCAATGAGATCAGCAGCAGCGCCAAACCCCAGGGAATCACCGTGATGATGATCCAGGCCATATGAAGAATCGAACGAATCAATGACATTGCAAGTGTTTTTGGACTCTAAAGCCCGCCTGTGTTGCGTAAGCAGCTATGGATTTACAAGCAAAATGCCTGCCAGAATTCAGGATGGAACGGCTTCGCGCTCGATTAAGAACTCGGCAAACGCAGCCAGATCGGCATGCGCATGGGTTCCGCTCGGAAAGGTATTGGGCAGTGTGCGTCCCTTGTAGACCATGCCGTTGCCGGTAAGTACCAGATGCGGTTCACAACCCAAAATGGCACCAGCCACCAAATCTCGCACCGAGTCGCCCACGCAGGGCACGCCGCTGAGGTCTAATCCATAACGCTCTGCGATCAGCTCAAACAAACCGGACAAAGGCTTGCGGCATTGGCAAACTTCATCGGGCGCATGTGGACAGTAAAAAACCGCATCAATCCGGCCACCAGCCTCCGCCACCTGCTTGTGCATTTTGGCGTGGATGTCGTTCAGGTCTGACACCTCAAACAGACCACGCCCCAAACCAGACTGATTCGACACCACCACCACATGCCAGCCGGCGTGGTTGAGCCGGGCAATGGCTTCGACCGCGCCGGGCAGTGCTTTCCATTCATCGGCCGACTTGATGTAGTCAGAGCTGTCTTCGTTGATGGTGCCATCACGGTCAAGTATGACCAGCTTGATCGGGTTCATGCCGCCAGCCTGGACAGGTCGGCCACCTGATTCATGGCCTGGTGCAAGGTCTTGAGCAAGCCCAGACGATTCAGGCGCAGGTCTTGCGCCTCGGCATTCACCATGACTCCTTCAAAAAACGCGTCCACCGGTGCCCGCAGGGCTGCCAGGGTTTGCAATGCACCGGCGTAGTCGCCAGCCTCAAACTGGGCCTGTGCATGTGGTTGATGCAACTGCAGGGCTGCAAACAGCGCACGCTCGGCGCTCTCGTGCAGCAGCAACTCACTTACGTGCGCATCAACCTCGTCGGCTTTTTTCAGAATATTGCCAATGCGCTTATTGGCAGCAGCCAGTGCGGGAGCCTCAGGCAAAACTGCAAAAGCACGTACCGCGGCGAGGCGTTTGGGCACATCGCCCAGGCGCTGGGGTCGCAGTGCCAGCACCGCGTCCACCTCTTGTGCGCTGTAACCTTGTTCGCGCAGCGAGCCCGACAGCCGGTCGTAAATAAAATCGGTCAAGGCTCGGGCCGGATCGGAAATCTTGTCACCAAATGCGGGAATGGCCACGGCCACCAGCGCATCCAGCGCCAGCGGCAGGTCTT
>CAIYNH010000704.1 GCA_903927495.1 uncultured beta proteobacterium | reverse complement strand
TGCCACCGGCCACCATCAACGTGGCGGCGAGCCGGGAGTTTCCGTTCACGCTGGATTTGAGAAGGGAATAGCGCTTTCTGCGCTCCACTGCGCATCAGGCGTCCAGCTGGCCGCCCATGCGGGTAGCTGGTCTGCCGACATGGGGCGCGCAATGCCATAGCCTTGCGCCAGTTCGCATCCCAGTTCCAGCAGCAGGGTGCCGTGCGCCACGGTCTCTACGCCTTCGGCAATCACCTCGCGTCCGAACGCCGCTGCCAGCCCGATGACGCCCTGCAAAATGGCAAGGTCATCCGGGTCGTCGAGCATGTTGCAGACAAAACTCTGATCAATCTTGAGCATCGCCACGCGCAGGCGCTTGAGGTACGTGAGCGATGAGTAGCCTGTGCCAAAGTCGTCCAATGCAAACTTCACGCCCAACTGGTGACAGTCCTCTATCACCTTCGATACCTGCGCAATGTCGGCCAGCGCACTGGTCTCCAGCACCTCGAGTTCCAGACTGGCCGGACGCACTTGCTGGTGCTTTGCCAGGATGAATTGCAGACGCGCGACAAAGTCATCCTGCTGCAACTGGTGTGCGCCGATGTTGACGCTCACCGCCAGGTCCAGCCCGGTGCCGCGCCATACTTCAATCTGGGTCAGGGCCGAGTCGATCACCCACTCGCCAATCTCTACCGCCAGCGCGTGGTCCTCGATCGCCGGCAGAAATTCGGCCGGTGCCTGCAGTCCTTTTTCGGGATGTTGCCAGCGGATCAGCGCCTCGACACCGATGACCTGGCCGCTGCGCATATTGACCTTCGGTTGGTAGTACAGCACAAACTCGTCTCGCGCAAGCGCCAACCGCATGCGTTGTATGCCTTCGAAGTGGACGCGCATGCTGCTGTCCTGCGCCGCGTCGAACACGTGGTAGCGATTCTTGCCACCCAGCTTGGCCTGGTACATGGCCTGATCGGCCTGGCGCAACAGTTGATCGGCCTCGATGTCGCTTGCCTGCGGGTAGAAAGACACACCAATACTGATCGAACACTGCAGTACACCCGCATGGAGGGCCACCGGCGCGCCAGCGGCTTGCAGCAGCCGGTCCAGCATGGGCGCGCAGCTCTCGATGCGATCGAGATCGATCAGGACTGCCACAAACTCGTCACCACCGATGCGGGCCAGCGTGTCTCCCTCGCGCAAGGAGTCCCGCATGGCCACCGACAGGTGAATGAGCAGCTGATCGCCCACGTCATGGCCGTAGCGGTCGTTGATGTTCTTGAATCCATCGATGTCAAGATAGGCCACCGCGACTTTTTGGTCGCGTCGCAGCGCCTGCGCCATGGCCTGTTGCAGCCGGTCCCCCAACATCCGGCGGTTGGGCAAATTGGTCAACGGGTCGAAATGGGCGATGTGCTCAAGCTGCTGTTGGTGTTCCTTGATGGTGGTGATGTCGGAGAACAAGGCCATATAGCGGTGCGTCATGCCGTGCTCGTCGCACACGCGGCTGATCGTGAGCAGTTCGGGGTACACCTCGCCGTTCTTGCGCCGGTTCCAGATTTCGCCGCTCCAGTGGCCCTGCACCGTCAAGGCGTTCCACATGGCTTCATAGAACGCCTTGTCCTGCCGACCCGACTGGAGCATGCGCGGGTTCTGGCCGATGGCTTCTTCCCTGCTGTAACCCGTAACGCGGGTGAATGCCTCGTTGATATCAACGATGATTCCATCGGCGTCGGTGATGGTGATACCTTCGCGAGCATGGTGAAAGACACTGGCGGCAAGTTGAAGTCGGGCTTCGGCGCGCTTGCGCTCAGCGATGTCCTGCAGCAGCCCGACCACTCGAATCACGCGGCCGCTGGCATCACGCTCCGGGAAACCCATCGCAACACAGGGGTGTTGTTGGCCATCGGCTGGCACGGCCATCAGCTCAAGCGTGTAGGGCGTCCCGTCGGACACCGCCTTTCCCACCGCGGCAAAAAGCGCTTGTGTGGACTCGGGTGTGTACAGCGCGGCCTGTCCCTCAAGGTTTGGCGTACCGAGTGCCGGGTCACGCCCAAAAATGCGGTACATCCCGGGTGACCAGGTCACTTTATTGCTAACCACCTCCCACTCGAAGCTGGCCACGCGTGCCAGGTTCTCCGTGCGCTCCATCATGACCCGGCTGTGCTGTAAAGCCAGTTCGGTTTGCTTGCGCTGGGTAATGTCGGTAAATGTCACCACCACCTGGAGGATCCTGCCTTCCTCATCGTGCACCGGATAGGCATTGCAAATGACCCAGGTTGCCTCGCTGCGCCCCGGATGGCGTACGCCGGCAACGTAATTTTGCAGGGGTTCACCCGTGGCCAAGACACGATTGACCGGATATCCGTCCAAAGCCATGGGCGACCCGTCGTCCCGAAGAAAACACCAGTCCGGGTCAGGCGCCGCCTTCCCCAACATCTGGTCCTGGGTCAGCCCCAGCAAGGACGCAGCCTTTGGGTTGGACAGCAGGATGGAGGTGTCCGCACGATGCACCACCACCCCGGACGAAAGATTCTCAAGCAGCGAGCGGTAGTGTTGTTCGCTTTCCCTCAGCGCCAGTTCAACCCGATATTTCTCCGTGACATTGCTGAACACCAGCACCACGCCCACAATGGTGCGAGAGGCATCGCGGATAGGTGCCGCGCTGTCAGCAATATGGTATTCGCGGCCATCCCGTGCCAGCAGCTTCGTGTGATTGGCCAAGCCCACAACCTGACCACGCTCCATCACCGACTGTACGGGGTTGAAAGCAAGCTGGCGCGTCTGTGCATTGATGATGTGAAACACCTCGACCAGCTCGCGCCCGCGCGCTTCTGTCAGCGCCCAGCCGGTGAGCGCCTCTGCGGCTGGGTTCATGGCGGTGATGCGCCCGCTGGTGTCCGTGGCGATGACCGCGTCGCCAATCGAATTGAGCGTGATAGCGAGGTTCTGTTCGCTGTGCTGCAGGGCCGTTTCACGCTGCTTCCAGGTCTGCAGAATGCGGTTGAAGCTGTCAACCAGACGGCCGATCTCTCCTTGTTGTGCAGTTGACAGCGGCTGCGGGATCTCTGGCGAGCCTGACAGTGCGGCCATGGCGTCAGCTGTGGCCGCCAGCGGCGCCAACAATCGGCTCAAGGCCCACCAGACCAGCGCACCGGTCAGCAACGCCAGCAACACCGTGCCCACGAGAAAGTCGCGCTTCACGTCATCCACCGGGGCAAAAGCCTCCGCTGCAGGCAGCCTGGCCAGCACGTACCACCCGGCTGCCGGAATGCCTTTGGCCGAAACCAGGGCATTCACACCCTTCTGGTCGGGCGAAACGATTGAGCCCTCGACACCTTTTGCGAACCGGGCGAGCCACGTGTCAACAACCTCGGCGGGAAGCTGCTCCATGACCCGACGCCTGTCGGTGGCCGTGACAACGAGACGGGACTGCGCTGCTATCAGCTCGTAGCCGCCGGTCACACCGTAGGGATTCTGCGTGATATGGTCAAGAAAATTGGGCTTGCCCAGATCGGTCACGCCAACGACGGCGCCAACCACTTTGCCATCGGCATCGCGCACTGGCATGGCCATGGTGAAGACAGGAGATTTCAATTGCTTGCCAATGACTGGCCGTCCGATGGCCGGCTTGCCATCCTTCAGCGCGGTCACCATGTAATCGCGATCCATGTAATTGACGCCGATCCGGTTCGGTGAGGGAAGAAGGTCGGCAATCGCGGTACCGTCGGGGCCAGCCACGAAGACACCACCGTTGAACAGCAATGGCAACAAGGGGCGCTGCTCCAGGCGGGTCTGCAAGGCTGCCGGACGACCCAACAGGCCGGCATCCATTTCGCTGGCAATGGCATCCAGGGCCTGCAGACGTTGCGTTACCTGGTCATTGACCTCTTTGGCAACCGCCGTCACCACCGACAACTGCTGTTCGCCCAGTTGCCGCCGCAAATGGCTCTGCAGGCTTTGGCTGACGTAGAGGACAACGGACCCGATGCCCAGCAAGACAAGGACCAGCGTGAGAACGATGGCACGGAAAATCAGCGAGTCCCTGCGAGAGACTTTTGTCTGGGTCATGGCAGCCTCCGGTGACGTCCCGATGGCCAATGACGGGCTAACGGACCGCTGAAGAAGTTTACCCCCCTTGCCATGTACATAAAACTGCAAGGAAGACAAATATCCGTCCAGCAAAGCTATTGCGCCGTCCGGCAAAGGTATGGCGAAGCAAGACCTGTCCTTAAGCCATCCTTAACAATCCCGACTCAAAATGGCCGGTTGCAATGGAATCCTCCGTTGTCGTTCTTCGTTTGATCTAGGGAAACCGCATGAAATGTCCTGTCTGCTCCAGCACCGAATTGCTCATGACAGAGCGCTTGAATATCGAGATTGACTATTGTCCCCAGTGCCGCGGCGTCTGGCTCGACCGGGGAGAACTGGACAAGATCATTGAACGCAGCGTCAGTGAAACAAGACCGCTTGCCAGCGCACCACCACAATACCAGGGCGGTGGTCACGACAGCGAACATCGCAGCAGTCATGGCGACAGCCACGGCTACCACGGCAGGAAGCCTTTCTGGAAGGAATTGTTTGACTGAGAGGCCGCATGATTTCCTTGTTGCCCGTTCGCCTCCTCACGCCCAAGCGCTTGCTGTGGGCGTCCATCAGCGTGGCCATTACCACCATCGTACTCAAGACGCTGGCGTGGTACGTCACAGATTCAGTCGGGCTGTTATCCGACGCGATGGAGTCATTTGTCAACCT
>CAIYNH010000703.1 GCA_903927495.1 uncultured beta proteobacterium | reverse complement strand
TAATTGACAAGGTGCGTCACGTCAAAGATATTCAGTTGGCCGATTTTCAGTACCTGAAAAGCCAGGTGTCGGCAGGCAACACACCCAAGGTCACTATTCCCTCGCCCACCATGTTGCACTTTCGGGGTGGCCGCGCCGGCATCAGTGCCCAGCATTACCCAGAGTTGGACCCGGATTTTTACCAGGACGTGGCCAACGCCTATGGCGACGAGTTGCGCTCGCTGGCTGCCGCTGGCTGCACCTATGTGCAAATGGACGACACCAACTTGGCCTACTTGTGTGATGAAAAAATGCGCGAGGCAGCCCGCATGCGCGGCGACGACCCCAATGAACTGCCGCACCGCTACGCCAAATTTATCAATCTGGTGGTGGCCCAAAAGCCGCCGGGCATGTTGCTGGCCATGCATCTGTGCCGTGGCAACTTCAAAAGCACCCACGCTGCCTCGGGCAACTATGAGCCGGTGGCCGAAGCCTTGCTGAAAGAGATGAACCTGGATGCCTACTTCATGGAGTACGACGACGACCGAAGTGGCGATTTCAAGCCGCTGCGTTACCTGCCCAAAGGCAAGACCGTGGTGCTGGGCCTGGTGACCACCAAGTTTGGTGCGCTCGAATCCAAAGATGATCTGAAGCGCCGCATTGACGAAGCCGCCCGCTACGCGCCGCTGGAGCAATTGGCGCTGTCGCCACAGTGCGGTTTCAGCAGCACCGTTCACGGTAACGACATTGCCGTGCAAGCCCAACGCGACAAATTGCAGTTGGTGATAGAGACAGCGCGGGAAGTGTGGGGCGAATAGTGATGCAAAACTGCGGTTTTCTGAATAAGTTGCCGTTGCTGCCCGATGACCTTGCTTGCACCTGAACAGTTTTTGGGTTTTCTCAGCGCATCGTTGCTGATTACGCTTTCGCCCGGGCCTGACAACTTGCTGGTTTTGTCGATCGGTGCCGCAAAAGGTCGCCGTTTGGGCATGGCGTTTGGTCTGGGCTGTGGCATTGGCTGTCTGAGTCACACGTTCCTGGCGGCGCTGGGCATTAGCGCCCTAATTGCCGCTTCTCCCGTGGCCTTCATGGTCCTCAAATTCTCAGGGGGCATCTATCTGATCTATTTGGGCTGGCAGGCGCTGCGCAGCAAGGGCGGAGTGAACACCCCAAGGGGCGACGGCTTGGCAACCAATGCCTGGCAATTGTTTGCCAAAGGACTGTTTGCGAATGCCATCAACCCCAAGGTGGTCATGTTTTTTCTTGCTTTTTTACCTCAGTTTGTCGCCCATGAGCGAGGTGATGCACCCTGGCAGATTCTTCAACTGGGCACGATATTCACGCTTCAGGCATCGCTATTGTTTGGTCTGCTCGGGTATTTTGCCGGCCATGTGGGTCGATGGTTAAACCGAAACGACAACGCCGGTTTGTGGCTTGACCGAATTGCCGGAACTGTATTTGTCGGGCTCGGGCTGAAATTGCTCGTGAGCCAATAGCTTCAAAACCACTTGCATCATCCAAACCATGACAATGAAACCCACCGGGTCAATTCAAATCGGCTACCGAGCAATGAAGAAGGCAGTAGTTGCCAATAGCCTATTCCCGACATTCCGGGTCGGCCAATGGCTACGTTTCCCATTGCTGAAGTGGCTCACCCCACTGGGCTCAATGCCGCACGAACGGCAACTCGCCCGCACCAGCAAAAACGCCACATTGGCTATTTCCGCATTCTTCAGCTGGCTTGCCCTGGCTTACTGCCCGGCGGCATTGGCCGCTGAGCCTGCGCCAGGCAAAGTGTTGCTTGAAGAACTGACATCCTTTGAATTACGCGAAAAGATTGCAACCGGCACTACAACCGTTCTCATCCCGATCGGCGGCACCGAGCAAAACGGGCCGCACATCGCCATTGGCAAGCACAATGTGCGAGTCAAATTTTTGGCAGAAAAAATTGCCCAACGCTTGGGCAACGCAATAGTGGCGCCGGTACTTGCCTATGTTCCTGAAGGGGCGATATTTCCACCGGCGGCACATATGCGCTTTAGCGGTACCTTGTCTATCCCCGAGACTGTCTTTGAAAGTCTGCTTGAAGCCACTGCAAAGAGCTTCAAACAGCATGGTTTCCACGATGTTTTTTTTCTTGGCGACCACGGGGGTTACCAAAAAAGCGAAGCAAGGGCCGCCGCCAGGATCAATCAAGCGTGGCAAGGTGACAGCAAATTCCGAGCCTATGGACTGACTGCTTTCTACGAAGCGGCGCAGATGCCGTACACTCAAATTTTAAGAAACAAGGGTTTTTCCGATGCGCAAATTGGCACCCATGCGGGGCTGTCTGACACCTCGTTGACATTGGCCGTCGATCAATCTCTGGTTCGTACCCACTTGTTAGTTCAGGGAGCAACAACCAGCCCCGCCGATGGTGTGTATGGCGACCCAAGAAAAGCCACGGCTGAGTTGGGGCAGATTGGAATTCAGCTCATTGTGGACAGATCAGTCCAAGCCATACAGGAAGCCATCAAACAACGCGCAGTTCGCTGAAGGCGCAAGTCATCTTTCAAGTCAGTTATTCATGAAAATCAATCTCAAGCAACTATTCATCGCCATCACCTGCACTTTGTTGATTCCGACGGTCATGGCGGTAGTGACAAGCGCAAGCCCAGCGCTACCGGCCGCAAGCGCCATGGTGACGACGGTCGCTGGCATGCCACCAGTCACTGACGCAGACAACCTGTACAGCGAAACCAAAACTGACCGATTTAATCCCGAGGTAAAAAATGACCTGGAACGTGTTTACGTGCCTAACCTCAGGTCCAATGATGTCTTCGTGATTGACCCCAGCACCTTGAAGGTGCTTGACCGTTTTAAGGTGGGGCGGGCACCGCAGCACATTGTTCCCGCCTGGGATTTGCGAACCCTGTGGGTCGCCAACAACGCAGAGCGCGGCAATGACGGAAGTTTGACCCCGATTGATCCGCGCAGCGGTAAGGCCGGCAAAGCAATCCCGGTAGATGATCCCTACAACCTGTACTTCAGCCCCGACGGGCGCTCGGCCATTGTGGTTGCTGAAGCCAAACATCGGCTCGACTTCAGGGACCCCAAGACGCTCAAATTGCAATATTCCATCGATGTTCCCAAATGCGGTGGCATCAACCATGGCGACTTTTCCGTGGACGGCCGCTACGCCATCTTCACTTGTGAATTCCAGGGAACGATTGCCAAAATAGATTTGATCAACAAGACTGTGCAGGGCTACATCAAGCTGACGCTGCCGAAAACCCGTTTCAAAGACAACGCCAAGCCATCCAACCCCTTTGAAACGGAAATTTGCACGGCCTCAAAAGGCATGCCACAGGACATACGGATCGCGCCAAACGGCAAATTGTTTTATGTCGCCGACATGGAGTCAGATGGTGTGCACCTGATTGACGGAGAAGCCTTCAAGGAAATCGGATTTGTCACCACCGGTGTGGCCGCCCATGGCTTGTATCCCAGTCGTGACGGAAAACTGCTGTATGTGGCCAATCGCGGTTCCCACAGTATTCACGGCAAACGTGGCGGCCCAGGAAGTGTCACCGTGCTTGATTTTGCAAGCAATAAAGTAGTTGCCAATTGGTCGATTCCGGGCGGCGGCAGCCCGGATATGGGAAACGTGAGTAATGACGGGAAATGGCTCTGGTTATCGGGCCGGTTTGACGATGTTGTGTATCGGTTTGATACGACCTCAGGCAAGGTAGACCGAGTCAAAGTGGGGCAAGAACCGCACGGACTGGTCGTTTGGCCACAACCGGGGCGATATTCGCTGGGACACACCGGCAATTTGCGCTGAAGCCTTTGACCGGGGCGGCAGCCCTGGGTGGACAGTGAGCACCGGTTTGCATAAATTGCCGATGGGGCACGAAAAAAAATGCTACTTGGTTTCATTTTTTTGGCTTGCTTGACCCCGCCACAGCAAGGCGCTTAGGATCTCGGCGTTTTTACAAAAATGCCCCGCCTAAATGTTTCACCCCAATACAGCACCCAGCATCATGACCCGCGGCAAGTCCCGGGAGGCCCAGCTTGCCTGAACCACACGCCGATTCTGCAGTGGGTCATACCTTCAGCCTGGGCGATTTCTCCCAGCTGAGAACACGTTATGGGTGGCAGTTCCTCCTGTTTGTGGTGCTTTTTTTGGGGCTGTTCAGTTTTCAGTCCTATGTCTCGTATCAGGCTGCAACTGGGGCAGCACTCACAACTGTGCAGAATTTGGCCAGGGTCCTTGAGCGCGATCTCCACGCCGATTTTGCCGCAGTCGAAATTACCAGCGAAGCATTGACCGGTGAGATTGATAAGAAGGCCATGCGGGTCGAGTCGGTTGTCCGCTACCAGGCCCAGATCAGTCGCTTGCTGAAATTGCACGCGAAACATATTCCGTTGGCCGAAGCGGTGCAGATATTTGATGCACAGGGTGAAATGCTCTACAGCAGTGTGGAAGACACGCCCCGCTTCAGCATACTTGATCGACCATTTTTTCAAAGCCTGAAATTAGATTCCAGTAGTAACGTCGCGTATTCCGATGCGATCATTGATCGTGTGACAAGTCAGGCATCGCTGATCCGACTGCAAGCCGTGCGTGACAGCAAGGGCACGTTTCTTGGTACGGTGGGCATTCCCATCAATATGCATGCCCTGGAAATGCATTTTTCCAAAATAGACATCGGAGCGCATGGGGTGATCGCCTTGCGACGGGTCGATAACGGTGCAATGGTGGCGCGGTTCCCGCGTTTGCTTGAACCTGAAAATATGCCAGTTTCCCGACTTCCGATCTACCAAAGCGTTCTCAAAGGCCAAGTGCAGGGCAGCATGGAATTGACTTCACCCATCGATGGCATTCATCGAATCAGTGCCTACCGGCAGATGGAGGTTCTGCCCTTCCTGGTTTTTGTGGGGGTTGCACAAGAAGTCTACTTGGCCCAGTGGCATCGGGATACCACCATGTTAGTCATTGCCGGATTGCTGTTCTTATCTATTCTGATGGTGTTTTTTTACCGTTTGGCGCGCTCCGAACTGCGCAACGACCAAGAGACTGAGCGCCGCCGGGTCAGTGAGATGCACTTTCGGGAAGCCGAAGCACGATACCGCATGATCACAGAGTCGGCAGTCGATGCCATCATCACGATTGACTCGAAGCAAACAATAGTTGGCTGGAACAGCGCTGCACAAAGCCTGTTTGGTTTCTCACTTGAGCAGATTATTGGGCAGCCCGTGACCGTCATCATTCCTGAGCGCTTCCGTGAAGTGCACCTTGAAAAGTTTACAAAATCCGTTGCCCAGAAAACGTACCAGAATCGGTTTGAGCCGATTGAACTGATCGGCTTGGCACAAGACGGAGGTGAAGTACCCATTGAAACGACACTTGCATATTGGATGGGCGGCGAAGAAACCTATTTCACAATGGTCATGCGTGATATTCGCCAGCGCCTGCTTAAAGATGCCTTGTTGCGGCAAAGTCAGGAAAAACTCAGCCGACTCTACGATTTGTCGCAGTTGGGTATCGCGATGGTGGACCAGAGTGGGCGTTTTACCGAATTCAACCGCGCTTTTCAGGGGCTTTGTGGCTACAGCGAACAGGAGTTGATGGCAATCGACTTCTGGCAGCTGACACCCGAAAAATACCTGGATGAAGAACGCGTGCAGCTTGAATTAGTTTCACGTACCGGGCGCTTTGGCCCCTACGAAAAAGAATACATCCGAAAGGACGGCAGCCTGATTCCCGTGTCGATCAACGGAATTCAAATCACCGATATCGAAGGACAAAGTTTTATCTGGGCCATCGTGGAAGACATCACCGAACGCAAAAAAAACGAGGCGACGCTTCGTGAATCAGAGCGCTTTGCACGCTCAACAGTGGATGCGATGACGGTGAATTTGGCGATTCTGGACGAGAATGGACGCATCCTGGCGGTGAACCGGGCCTGGCGAAAATTTGCCGAGGCCAATGGCACTGAATTTGGCAGTGTCGCAGGGGGCGCGAATTATTTGGCGGTTTGTGATGCAGCAACCGGCTTGAATGTTGAGGGCGCGGCTGAAACGGCAGCCAATATTCGCGCAGTCATGCAGGGTGTCTGCGAATCGGCGGAACTGGAGTATCAGTGTCACTCTCCCACCGAAAAGCACTGGTTCCTCTGCAGAGTGAGGCGTTTCCCGGACGATGGCCCACTCCGACTCGTGGTCACCCACGAAGACATTAGCCAGCGTAAATTGAACGAAGCTGAACTGCGAAGGGTTGACTCACTGTTGCGCACTTCGATCGATGCCCTCAACGAGGCGTTTGTGATTTATGACGCACAAGACCAACTGGTGTATTGCAATGAGAAGTACCGCAAGATCTATGCCGGTAGCGCACCTCTGATGGTGCCAGGGGTGAGCTTCGAGTCCCTGATCCGCGATGGGGTCAAGAACGGCCTGTACATTGACGCGATTGGGCGCGAGGAAGATTGGGTCCGTGAGCGTATGGCAGCACACCTGGCTGGCAACGGTAGCATCGTCCAGCATCATCAGGGTGGGCGCACACTGCGCATCGATGAGCGTATGACACCCGATGGCTTCATCGTCGGATTTAGGGTTGACATCACCGAACTGGAACAAGCGCGGCAGGCTGCCGATGCGGCGAATGTCGCCAAGAGCCGTTTTCTGGCCACTATGAGCCATGAGATTCGCACACCCATGAATGGCATCTTGGGGATGGCGCAAGTCCTGCTGATGCCCGGAGTTAGCGAAGTTCAGCGTTTGGATTACACCCGCACCTTGCTCGAATCTGGAAATACTCTGCTGAAACTTCTCAATGACATTCTGGATCTGGCCAAGATTGAGTCAGGCAAGTTGACGCTGGAGGCTGACGAGATGGCACCGGCCGAGATACTGACGCACGTCCGTGCGGTGTATGCGCAAAGCGCCAGCGCCAAAGGTTTGCAAATTGAATGCGAATGGAGCGGCCCACGAGCGCACTACATCGGGGATGCCCATCGCCTGCAGCAGATGCTCGGCAATCTGCTCTCCAACGCGATCAAGTTCACCGAGAAAGGCAAGATCACGCTCCAGGCATCCGAGGTAGCCAACAATGCGCAGGGGGCATCACTGGAATTCGCGGTTGTCGATACCGGTATTGGCATTGCCCAGCACAAGCAAAGTGACTTGTTTCAGACTTTCACCCAGGCCGATAGCTCGACCACCCGCAGCTACGGTGGCAGTGGTCTGGGCTTGTCGATCGTGCGCTCTCTGGCCCAAGCCATGGGCGGTGGTGTAGGCCTGCGCAGTGAAGTGGGGATAGGTTCGTGCTTCTGGTTTTACATCCATTCCAAAAGACTGAGTGTTAACCTACCCGAGGAGACACCTCTGGTTCCGACTGCCCCCAGGGGGCTTACGCCGCTGGCAGGCCGAGTGCTGGTGGCCGAAGACAACCCGGTAAACCAGAAATTGATCCAGGCCATACTCGCTCGTATCAATGTCAGTGCGGTCCTGGCACTGGACGGACAACAGGCGTTGGATGCAATCACGCAGGGCGATGCGGCCGATCTGATTCTGATGGATCTGAACATGCCAAGGCTTAACGGCTATGACGCCTCCAGGTTGATTCGCCAGTGGGAGACCCAGAATGGGCTGACACGCCGCCCCATCATTGCCCTGACGGCCAATGCCTTTGCCGAGAATCGGATGCAATGCATGCAGGCCGGGATGGATGATGTGCTGACCAAACCCTTCGATCTGATGGACTTGCACGCCATGCTGGCTCGGTGGCTGCCCGGTGTACATCCGTCTGCTGCTGAGTCGGTGGCGCGAGCCCTTAGGTGTGAATCGGTGGATGAAGAGCGAGTTAGTGACTTGCTGGCCGAGATACTGCCCCAGCTTGCGAACAACCAGTTCAGTGCCATCGCCTTGGTAGAAGCACTGCAGCAGCGTGTGGCGGGTACCAGACTGGCCACCGAAATTGATGAAGCAGCAGCGCATCTGCACGATTTTCGCTTTGACCTGGCATTGCAAAAATTTCAGCGTTTGGCCAGTTTCAACGAATGGAGGATAGACCCATGAGTACGATAAAACCGGCGATCCTGATCATCGACGACGCACCTAGCAATTTGAAACTGTTGACAGCGGCACTGGCGTCCGAATTCAGTCTTCAGATTGCTCATTCCGGGGCTATGGGCTTGCAAGTAGCCTCGCGGCTGCCGCCAGACCTGATTCTGCTGGACGTGATGATGCCTGAGATGAATGGCTTTGAGGTTTGCCGCCGCATCAAATCTGAACTCGGCTTGGCGCACATTCCAGTGATCTTTCTGACGGCACTGGACGACGTTGAATCTGAAACTATCGGACTCTCGCTGGGTGCTGCCGACTACATCACCAAGCCCATCAATGTGGAGACAGCACGGCACAGAATTTTGAATTTGCTTGAGCGTGAACGACTGCGCAAGGAGGTCGAAGCGCACCGCGATCGCCTGGAAGAGATGGTGGCAGCACGTACCATGGCGCTGTCCATCTCCAAGGAAGCGGTCGAGACCAGTCACCGTGCCAAGACCAATTTTCTCAACAACATGACGCATGAGTTGCGCATTCCCATGACGATCATCATGGGCTATAACGAGTTGGCACTGAACAGCACAACAGATCCGAATCTGCTTGAGAAGCTCGAAAAAGTGAACGAGGCTGCAGCGCATCTTTCCTCGCTCATCACCAACCTGATGGACCTCACCGCGCTGCAATCACGGCAATTGACGCTTGAAAGTTGCAGCTTCAAGCTCGGTAGTGTCCTTAACAGTGTCACTGAGCAGCACAGCAGGGATGCCGTCAAGAAAGGACTGGAGTTACGAGGTCAGGCCGAGTTTTCACTGCGTTACTTATCGGTGCGAGGGGATCCCGTGCGCCTGGGGCAAATCCTGCTGGAGCTGACCAGTAATGCGATCAAGTACACGCCACAGGGATCGGTCAGCGTCGAAATTGAAGCACTTGAGCAAAGGGTTAAGGACATCAACCTGCGGTTCACGGTTCGCGACACGGGCATTGGCATTGCGCCAGCTGATCAACGCCGGATATTTAATTTGTTTGAGCAACTTGATAATTCCTTCATGCACCACCATGGCGGGGCTGGTCTGGGTCTGGCACTTTGCCAGCAACTCATTGATTTAATGGGAGGGACCTTCGGTATCGAGAGTAGACCAGGATTAGGCTCTGCCTTCTGGTTTACCTTGCGCTTGCCGAAAGTTGAGCCGGAGCAAGTGCCGATTTGAAATCACTGACACGGCACCGGCAAGGGAGTTAGTTGCCAGCGGGCTTGACGATCTCGGCGAGGGTTTG
>CAIYNH010000702.1 GCA_903927495.1 uncultured beta proteobacterium | reverse complement strand
TGGACATGGCTGTTCCATAACGACGGGCCAGTATTGCAAATTTTTGGTGGATATCTGCAAGTACGGATTTTTCGTCTGGCAGATCTGTATTGCTGATCATTTGATGTGATTGCGGCTTGACTATAGGCTCTCCCATCAAAGTCGGTCTAGAAAGTTTCATGCCAATGCCGTTGGCTGCATCAATTAGTTCCAGTCCTGAATCGCTCAAATCAAGAGCAAAACTAAACTCCACCGAATATTTGACAATCATCGTGACATCAGCTTTCAGCTTGAAAGTCTCTTTTGAAACTTTTTCAATGTGTACGTAGTCGCGCGTGGTTTTGACCAGCGGGGGTTTGAGTTGAACGGCCAGTGCCTGCTTGCCTGCATCCAAGAAACTGGTGTACTTGGTGTAACCTAACAACTTTTTCTTGCTGGCATCAACCTCCATTTGAGCTTTCAGGAGTTTGTCTGCGAATGTCTGCTTATCACCATAATGTCGCACTGAGAGCACCACATAAACCATAGCACCACACAAAACACACGCAGTAATTGCAAATATCGTTACTGTATCCATCGTAATTCTTCTCTATGAATTGATTCAGTGCGAAATATCCAGCTTAGACAATTGCGCCTAGTGCGCTTTGTCCCAATTGATGCCCACACCAACTTCGGCAAGCAGAGGCACGCGCAAGTGTGCAACGCCGGCCATCAAACGTGGCACCTCATGTCGGACCCAGTCAATTTCTGCTTCGGGCACTTCAAACACCAATTCATCATGCACTTGCATGATGATTTTGCTGGATCTTCCCTCAGTATCAATCACTTGTTGTACCTTGACCATGCTGAGTTTGATCAGATCGGCAGCCGTACCCTGCATCGGCGCATTGATGGCGGCGCGTTCAGCCCCGGCGCGTCGCGGTCCGTTGGGTGAGTTAATCTCAGGTAGATACAGTCGTCGACCAAACACTGTTTCCACATACCCCTGTGATTTGGCCAGTTGGCGTGTGCTATCCATAAAGTGCTTGACACCTGGGTAGCGGTCAAAGTAGCGATCTATGTAGTTTTTTGCGGCGGTATTGTCAATACCCAGCGCACGGGCCAGGCCGTAGGCGCTCATTCCATATATCAGGCCGAAGTTGATGACTTTAGCGTAGCGGCGCTGCTCGCTGCTGACGTGCGCTGTGTCAATGCTAAAGATTTCAGCTGCGGTTGCGCGGTGAACGTCCATGCCGTCATGAAACGCCAGCAGCAATGCCGAATCGCCACTGATGTGAGCCATGATTCGAAGTTCTATCTGGCTGTAGTCAGCGCTGGCAATCACGCTTCCCTTGGGCGCAATAAAGGCCTCACGCACGCGGCGACCCTCTGGCGTGCGCACGGGTATGTTTTGCAGGTTGGGGTCATTGCTGCTGAGTCGTCCGGTCACGGCGACAGCTTGCGCGTAATGGGTGTGTACCCGAGCAGTGCGCGGCAAAGCCAAAAATGCCAGTTTGTCGGTGTACGTGCCTTTGAGTTTAGAAAGCCCCCGGTGCTCCAAAATTTTGGCTGGCAGAGGGTAGTCCTCTGCCAGTTTCTGCAGCACCTCGTCGTCGGTGCTGGGGGCTCCGGTGGGGGTTTTTTTGACGATGGGTAGACCGAGTTTGATGAAAAAGATGTCGCCCACTTGCTTAGGTGAACTCAAGTTGAAAGGCTGACCGGCCAAGTCATGAGCTTCCTTTTCAAGTTGCAAAATGCGTTGACCCAATTCATGACTTTGCGTCGCCAAGGTTTGCGGGTCAATCAGGACACCGTTTCGCTCAATGCGGTAGAGCGCCTCACTGCTGGCGATTTCAAGTTCATAAATGAACCTTTGTTTGTCATTGGCCTGCAACAGCGGCCATAGCACCCGGTGTACATCAAGTGTCATGTCTGAATCTTCACATGAGTACTCGGCCGCTTTGGCAATGTCTACCTGATCGAAACATATCTGGTTAACGCCCTTGCCGCACAGGTCTTCAAAACTGATCCCTGTTCGACCCAAGTGCCGCTCCGCCAAGCTAGCCAAGCCGTGGGGTCTATGCACTTCTAGTACATAGCTTTGCAACATGGTGTCATGTGCATAGCCCTGCACCTCAATTCCATGGTTGGCGAACACGTGGCGGTCGTATTTAATGTGCTGGCCAAGTTTTTTTTGTTTTGCATTTTCCAGCCAAGGTTTGAGTTTGGCCAGCACCTCGTTGATGGGTAATTGGCCTGGAGCGTCGGGGTAAGCGTGATTCAATGGAATATAAGCAGCCTCGCCAGGGAGCACACTCAGGCTGATGCCAACAATCTGTGCCCGCATCTCGTCAAGCGAAGTTGTCTCTGTATCGATCGCCACCAGATCTGCAGCTAACACCTTTATTAGCCAAGCATCAAAAGATTCCCAAGTCAAAATGGTCTCGTACATGTGTTGCGGAGCACGGGAAGCGTCTGGGTTTGCGGGCAATTCTGTCTCGTCAAACAAATCAGGTTCACGTGTCGTTGTACCGCCTTTGGATACCGCCAAGTCAGTCTGCTTCGCAGTATCGTCAGGTACCGCGCTAGCCAGGGTTCGGGCCAAGCCTTTGAATCCATAGCGATCATAAAAAATAGCCAAAGCGCTTGTCTGCATAGCCTTTACAGCTATTGAACTCATAGCAGGTAAATCGGGTAACCATGCTTTCAAATCGCAATCGGTCTTGATGGTGACCAGCGCCCGTCCGGTCGGCAACCACGCCAGCGAATTACGCAGGTTTTCCCCCACGGCACCTTTGATGCTGGCGGCATTGGCCACAATGGCATCAAGCGAGCCAAATTCATTGAGCCACTTGGCTGCAGTTTTTGGGCCGACCTTGGGAACACCGGGCACGTTATCGACGGTGTCGCCAACCAGCGTCTGGTAGTCGCGCATGAGATGCGGCGGCACGCCAAACTCTTCGGTGACACCAGCCACATCACGGCGACGTCCGTTCATAGTGTCAATAATGGTAATTTGCTCTGTCACCAGTTGTGCCAGGTCCTTGTCGCCGCTACTCACAATGACCTGCAGACCTTGCTCGGCAGCGGTAGCAGCCAGCGTGCCAATTACGTCATCAGCTTCTACACTCGGCACCACCAAAACCTGCCAACCCATCAGGCGGACCACGTCGTGAATTGGTTCAATCTGCGAGCGCAAGTCGTCGGGCATGGGGGATCGGTTTGCCTTGTACTGGGAATACAAGTCATCCCGGAAGGTTGGACCCTTGGCATCAAACACACAGGCGGCATATTTTGCGGGGACTTCTTTGCGCAAGCTTTGCAACATATTGATCATGCCGCGAATTGCCCCAGTTGGCGCACTGCTTGGGTCGCCTGGCACTGCACGCAAGTCAGGCATGGCGTGAAAGGCGCGATACAGGTAACTGGAGCCATCAACCAGCAGAAGGGTTTGGGAGGGTGCATTGTTCATGCTGCCATTTTGCCTTGATTGTGCGTCTAGAGCACCGCAGTCCTACAATCAAAGCATGCGATCCACTCTACTGATTACCCTGTCTTTGCTAGGCTCTGGCCTGGTTGATGCACAAAGTCCGACAGTGCCAGACGCTGTTGCATCCAAACCACAGAGCAGTCAAGCGCCAGAACCGCGCAGTGAGCACATTCGGGTGGAGGACTCTGATGTGCGTATTGATGAGGTACGTGTAGGTGGCCAGACCCTAAGCATCTCTGTGCAGCCCAAAGGTAGCCTACCCGCTTACCAGGTGACACCCCAAACGGGTGAACGTACTTGGAAAGTTCTGGGTTTCTAGGCAATGGCGGTTTACACAGAAGTCTCATTTTCTGAGGCCAGCTTACTATTTCAGCAACTTAATTTGGGTAGGCTCACAATGCTGGAGGGCTGTTCGGGTGGCATTGAAAACACCAATTACTTCGCCACGGCGGAACAAAACGGTGACTATAAAGAATATGTTTTAACCCTGTTTGAGCGCTTAACATTGGCGCAACTGCCGTTTTATTTGCGGTTGATGAAGCACATGGTTCAGCGCGGTATTCCGGTTCCTGAACCCAGTCCCAATGCGCTTGGTGAGTTGGTGTTTGAATTC